>JAFAUV010000208.1 GCA_019243075.1 Bradyrhizobium sp. | reverse complement strand
TGACCCGCAGCGCCGATGTCGTGCTGAAGGAACGGCGCAAGCTGGTGCTGATGGTGCGGGAAACGCCGCTGCATGCCGGGCACCTTCGCAGCATGACGGCGTTGTCCGAAATGGGGGCGATCATCGCCCCACCGGTGCCCGCTTTCTACAGCCGGCCCGACAGCATCGCCGACATGGTCGATCATACCGTCGGGCGCGTGCTCGACCTCTTCGACATCGATGTCGGCGCGGTCACGCGCTGGGGCGAAACGGCCGGCCGCTTGCCGCGCCGGCTTCGTGCCGCCGATCGGGGCTCCACGCCCGCCGACAGAAAGGAAACGCCGCCGTGAACAGCCCCGCTCCCGCACTGCGCAACGACGATGGCGCGCCGCCCGATCTGCGCCAGTGGCTGCGGCAACTGGCGGCGACCGACCGCCTCGCGGTCGCGCGAAGCGGCGTCTCGCTGATCGACGAGCTCGCCGCGATCTCAAAGAAGCTGGAAAACGCTTCCGCGGTGGTCTTTCCCTCGCCCGGCGGCCACGCCATCCCTGTGGTCGCCAACCTCTTCATCGACCGCCGCTCGGTCGCCGATTCCATGGCGGTCCCGGTCGGGCAATTGCTGGCGCGCTTCCAGAACGCGGTGCGGCGCCCGCTGCCATGGATTGAAGTAAAGGACGCGCCGGTGCAGGAACAAGTGCATCGCGAGATCGACCTGCTGAAGCTCCTGCCGATCCCCAAGCACAACGAACATGACAGCGGTCCCTACATCACCGCGGCGCTGTTGATCGCCCGCAACCCCAAGACCGGCATCCAGAACGTCTCGATCCATCGCTGCCAGATCTCAGGCGCGGACCGCATCGGCGTGCTGCTGCTGCCGCGCCATACCCGACACTACTTCGGCATGGCCGAGCGCGAAGGCCTGCCGCTGGAAATCGCGCTGGTGATCGGCGTGCATCCGGCCCTTATCCTGGCGTCGCAGGCGATCGCGGCGCTGGACGAGGACGAGATGCACATCGCGGGCGCCCTGCTCGGCCGCCCCGTCGAGATGGTGAAATGCCTGACCAACGAGGTCCGCGTGCCCGCCCATGCCGAGATCGTGCTGGAGGGACGCATCCTGCCCAGGCTGCGCGAGCCCGAAGGACCGTTCGGCGAGTTTCCGCAATATTATGGCGACCGCGCCGACCGCGAGGTGATCCGGATCGACGCCCTCACCCGCCGCCGCCATGCGATCTTTCACACCATTGTCGGCGGCGGCATGGAGCATCTCGTCCTCGGTGAAATCCCGCGCGAGGCGACGCTGCTCGAGCATCTGCAGCGCAGCTTCCCCTCCGTCCGCGACGTCCGGCTGACGCGCGGCGGCACCTGCCGGTATCATTTGGCTGTCCAGATCGAAAAAACGAGCGAGGGCGAGCCCAAGAACATCATCATGGGCGCCTTCGCGGGCCATTATGACGTCAAGCAGGTGGTCGTGGTCGACGCCGATGTCGATATCGATGATCCCAACGAGATCGAATGGGCAGTGGCGACGAGGTTCCAGGCCGACCGCGACCTTGTGATTATCCGGGGGGCGCAGGGATCGAAGCTCGACCCATCGTCCGACAATGGAATAAGCGCTAAGATGGGGCTGGACGCCACCAAGCCGGTCGCAACCGGCCCCCTGGAGTTCAAGCGCATCCATGTGAAGGGGATCGAGGCGGTCGATCTTGCGACCGCCCTGCAGCAGGAGCCGCTGGAAGCGCTATCGCGGATCATCGCCGACTGAGAAGACCGGCCATCCAAAGCCGCCGTGTCGGGATGGAAACAAGCGCGGTCATGCGAACCGCGATCGTTGCTCGGGCGGCCGGCTGTAAGCCGCGTCCCTGACGGAGGATCAGATGTCGAAGGCATTGCGCATTGCGCACGGAGCGTTTGGAAGGGTCGCGCTCCTCGACATGGACTTTTCGCTGGTGCGGCACGCCCATCCGCATTGCCACGTCCTGCTCAAGGTCGAGGGCGCCGATACACAATTCCAGGTCGAGGACGCGATGTATCCGTTGACCGACACCAGCGCCGTGCTGGTCAATGGCTGGCAGCCGCACAGCTATGTCCACGTGCCGGACCGGCCGCGCACGCTGATCCTGGCGCTCTATATCGAGCCGGAATGGCTGCAGATTTTCCGGCCCGGATGGGTCGCGAGCGGCGGGCCCGGCTTTTTCGGCCAGCCCACCGGCGAGATATCGCCCCGGATTGGTTCCCTCGCGATGAATCTCGCGGCCGACATGATGGCTCGCCCCGATTGCCGCACGGCTCACGAAGAGACGCTGTCGGACCTGATGATCGCCGTGATCGAGCGCTTTGCGCCGTGGAAAAGCTTTCCCGCCTCGATCCGCGAAATGCGGGCGGCCTGGGGAGACCGGCGCATCCACCGCGCCGTGGCGACGCTGCGCAGCGCGAGCCACGGGCCTGAGAATATCGGCGGTTGGGCGAAGCAGACCGGGCTGTCGCGCGCACATTTCTTTCGGCTGTTCGAATCCTCGATCGGCGTTCCCCCGAAACTCTACATGAACGTCCTGAAGATGGAGCGCGCGGTCGACCTTGTGCTGAATTGCTCGCAGTCGCTCTGCGAGATCAGCTCTGAACTCGGCTTTGCGGAGCCTGCGCATTTCACCCGGTTTTTCCGCAACCATGCCGGCGTCAGCCCGCGGGAATTCCGCAACGTCTCGCGCCTCGCTCATTGATGGGACGGCGTGGGCAAAATGAGACGCGTTGGTAAGTTTTGAGACGCGCCGATATGGCGGGCCCGTTCGTGGGCCGATTAGGTTTTCCTCAACTGGCCGATAAGCGCGATGGGAGAGGCCCGGGATGAACGTCAAGGCCGTGTCGGGCGCCGCAGCGGCGAGGCCCTGGGTCGGTCAGTCGATCCCGCGGGTCGAGGACCCGGCGCTGCTGTCGGGCCACGGGCGCTTCATCGACGATATCGGCCTGCGGCCGGGAACGCTGCATGCCGCGATCCTGCGCTCGCCGCATGCCCACGCCAAGATCGTATCCATCGATGTTGCGAGGGCCAAGCAAGCGCGAGGCGTCGTCGCGGTTCTGACCGGCGAGGACGTCAAGGCGCTGACCGCGAGCCTCGTCGTCGGGGTCAAGGCACCCGTCGAGTGCTGGCCGATCGCGGTCGGCCGCGTGCGCTATGCCGGCGAGCCCGTCGCGATCATCGTCGCCGAGAGCCGCTATCTCGCCGAAGACGCGGCCGATCTCATCGACCCGCAATATCAGGCGTTGCCCGCCGTCATCGATCCCGTCAGGGCCATGGATGCCGGCGCCGCGCTGCTGCACGACGGATTTCCCAACAATATCGCCAGCGACCGCACGTTCAAATACGGCGATCCCGATCGCATCTTTGCGGAGGGCAAGCGCACCGTCACCATCTCCATCCGCTATCCCCGCAACTCCTGCACCCCGATCGAGACCTATGGCGTCATCGCCGAATATGATCCGGGTGAGCAGGCCTATGACGTGCTCGCCAATTTCCAGGGGCCGTTCAGCATCCATGCAGTGCTGTCGCGCGCGCTGAAGGTACCCGGCAATCGGCTGCGGTTGCGCACGCCGCCGGATTCCGGCGGCAGCTTTGGCGTCAAGCAGGGGGTATTTCCCTATATCGTTCTGATCGCCGCCGCGGCGCGCGCCACGGGGCGTCCGGTGAAATGGATCGAGGACCGGCTCGAACACCTCACCGCATCGGTGTCGGCGACCAACCGCGCGACGACGCTGCGCGCGGCTGTCACCGATGACGGCAAGATTTTGGCACTCGATTGGGACCAGGTCGAGGATTGTGGCGCACATCTGCGGGCGCCGGAGCCGGCCACACTCTACCGCATGCACGGCAATCTCACCGGCGCCTACGCCATCGCTCATGTCGCGGTGCGCAACCGCGTCGTCGTTACCAACAAGACGCCGACCGGGCTCAATCGCGGTTTTGGCGGGCCGCAGGTCTATTTCGCGCTAGAACGGCTGGTGCAGCGGATTGCGGTCGAGCTGAAGCTCGATCCGTTCGACGTGATCGCGCGCAACCTCGTGCCAGCCAACGCCTTCCCCTATCGCACGGCGGCCGGCGCCCTGCTCGACTCCGGCGACTTCCAGACGGCGCTCGCGCGCGCCATCAGCGAAGGCGGATTGGCCCAATTGAAAGCCCGCCGCGACCAGGCGCGCGCGGAAGGACGCATCTACGGCATCGGCTATACCGCCGTGGTCGAACCCAGCGTCTCGAACATGGGCTATATCACGACCGTGCTGACGGCGGCGGAGCGGCGCAAGGCCGGCCCGAAGAACGGCGCGCAGGCAACCGCGACGGTCTCGATCGATCCCCTCGGCAGCGTTTCGGTTCACGTCGCGTCCGTCCCTCAGGGCCAGGGGCATCGCACCGTACTGGCCCAGGTCGTCGCCGATGTGCTGGGACTGACGCCGGACGAAATCAGGGTGAACGCCGAGATCGACACTGCCAAGGACGCCTGGTCCATCGCGTCCGGCAACTACGCCAGCCGTTTCGCGCCGGCCGTGGCCGGCACCGCCAGGATCGCGGCCGAACGTCTCGCCGGTCGGCTCGCGCGCGTCGCGGCGGCGGGTCTCAACACCGAGAGCGACGATATCGTCTTTGCCGGCGGCTTTGCGCTGTCCAAGCGCAACCCCGACAACAAGGCGCCGTTCTCGCGGATCGCGGCGCTGAGCCACTGGTCGCCGGGTGCGCTGCCCGACGAGATCGGCCATACCATCCGCGAAACCGCGTTCTGGACCCCGCCGCAGCTGACGGCGCCGGACGAACAGGACCACGTCAATTCCTCGCTCTGCTACGGCTTCATCTTCGATTTCTGCGGCGTCGAGATCGACCGCGTCACCTTGCAGCCGCGCATCGACCGCTACGTCACGATGCATGATTGCGGCACGATCCTGCATCCGGCTATGGTCGATGGCCAGGTCCGCGGCGGGTTTGCGCAGGCGGTGGGCGCTGCGCTTTACGAAGAATACGCTTATGCGGCGGACGGCTCTTTCCTCGCCGGCACCTTCGCCGACTATCTGCTGCCGACGCTGGCCGAAGTGCCGGAGCCGGTGATCCTGCACATGCAGACCCCCGCGCCCTTCACGCCGCTCGGCTCCAAGGGCGTCGGCGAAGGCAATTGCATGTCGACGCCGGTGTGCATTGCCAATGCGGTCGCGGACGCGCTTGGTGTCGCCGACATCGAGCTGCCGCTGGTGCCGGCGCGTCTCGCCGAAATTGTGCGCGGCGCCGAAGCGGCAGCTCCATCAGGCAAGCGCCAGACGCGCACGGCCGACCGGAAGCTGACCGGCGAAGGCATTGCGCAGGTCGCGGCGCCGCCGGAGCGGGTGTGGTCGATGCTGCTCGACCCGGCGACGCTGGCGGCGGTGATCCCGGGCTGCCACAGCGTGAAGAAGATTTCCGAGACCGATTTCAAGGCCGAGGTGACGATCGGCGTCGGTCCGGTCAAAGGCCATTATCGCGCTCGCGTCACGCTGTCCGAGCTCGATCGGCC
>JAFAUV010000116.1 GCA_019243075.1 Bradyrhizobium sp. | reverse complement strand
TTGCTCGAACTGCTGCAGGCCGACTATTACGCCTCGTTTGTCTGGCATGATGCGACCCGGCGGTTCGGCGAGGCCGTGTTTCTCAACATGGACGCGAACAACCTGGCGAATTACGACCGCTATTACCAATATCACGATCCGATCACCTTCCGCCTGCAGGCCCGTCGCGAGCCGACCCTGGTCACGCAGGTGATGCCGCAACGCGAATTGCTGCGGACCGAGTTTTTCAACGACTTCCTGGCCCGCGACGGGCTGCACTGGGGCGTCAATGCCTATGCCTATGCCGGCGATCGCAATATCGGCGATGTCAGGATCTGGCGCGGGCGGGCTCGCGCGAATTTCGACGCCCATACGCTGGAGCTGTTGCGGCTGGTCGAGCCGGCCTTCACCGGCGCATTGTTGCGGGCGCAGGGCGGCTCATCCCTGCCCGAGGCTTGCGCGCCCGCATCGACGCTGAAACTGTCGGTCCGCGAATATGAGATAGCGCGGATGATCGCAGATGATCTCAGCGACAAGGAAATTGCCTACCAGCTCGGCGTCGAAATCTCGACCGTCCGCACCCATCTGAAGCGGATGTTCGACAAGCTCGGCGTCCGCCGCCGCAGCGGCGTCGCGAGCCTGTTGTCGCGGCACCGCTGAACCGGGCTAATGCGCAGCCGGTGGCGGCAGCCTGCCAAAAACCTTGTCCAATGCCATGCCGATCGCGAGCAGCTTTCGGTCGCTTCCGGCCGGCCCGTCGAGCTCGAGGCCGACGGGCAGTTTGCCGGAAGCACTCAGTGCCACCGGCACCTGGATGCCGGGAACGCCGGCATTGCTTCCCGGATCGGTGTTCTGGATGAACAGCACGAAATTGGCAACGCTGCTGGAATCCGCGGTCGCCGGGATCGCGACTCTCGGCGTGGTCGGGAATGCGATCGCGTCCAGCCTGTTCTTGGCGAACGTATCGCGATACAGCGCCTGCAGCGCCGGGCGCGCCGTCTTGATCGCCGCGTCGTAGGCCGGCCTGGCGTCGACCACCGTGTCGTTCGGCCCTGGCAGCTTGCGCGGAATGACGAGCCCGTCATAGGTGCCCTTCACGTCGGGACTTGCGATCTGCCTGGCCAGCTCCTCGATGGTGACGCCGGAGCCGCTGCGTTTCAGATACGCGACCATGTCGTCATAGGCCTCATACAGCGCGACCGGAAAGCCGACCTGGCCGTTGAGTTCGCCAAGCTTCGGCATATCGACCTCGACGATGGTGGCGCCGGCCGCTTTGAGCTTGTCGAGGCTCGCGTGGAACGCGGCGTCGGTATCGCCGTCGAGATTGGCGAGCATCGTCTTTTCGAGTCCGATGCGGACGCCTTTCAGGTCGGCGGCCTCGACCGCGCCGCCGCCGGCGATGATGCGATCGAGCAGCGCGACGTCAGCCATGGTGGATGCCATGGGCCCTGCGGTGTCGCGGGTGTGGGAGATCGGTGCGATACCGGTTCGCGGATAACGCCCGACCGTCGGCCGCAGCGAGGCGCAACCGTTCAGCGCGCAGGGGATGCGAACGGAGCCGCCGGTGTCGGTGCCTAGCCCGGCCGTGACGATCCTCGCGCCGATCGCCGCGGCCGTGCCGGACGACGAGCCGCCGGCGATCCTGGAATGATCATAGGCGTTGCGGACGCCAGGCTCCGCGCCCGTCTTGAACGCGGCGTTATAGCCGGAGATGCCGAAGGCGAGCTCGTGCATGTTGGTCTTGCCGATGATGATGGCGCCGGCGTCGCGCAATTGCTTTGCCACCGGCGCATCCTGCGTCGGCACATGCCCCTTCAGCGCCGGCGTACCGGCGGAGCAGGGCAATCCAGCCACTTCGATATTGTCCTTGATGACGATGGGAACGCCACCAAGCGGCAGGCAGGCGCGTTTCTTGTTGTGAGCGGCATCGAAGGCCGCAGCGGCTTTCGTGGCGCCGGCTTCATCGAGCGTGATGAAGGCGTTGAGATCGGAATTTGCCTTCGCCCGCGCCAGCGCCGCCGCGACCAGCGCAGCGCTTGTCAGCTTTCCGGCGCAGATGTCGGCGGCAGCCTGGCGCGTGGTCAATCGATCGAGATCGGGGGCTGATGCGGCCCGCGATGCGGGCGCGGCGCTCCAGGCAGCAACGCCCGCGGCCGCAACAAGCAATGCACAAGGACGGTAGCGCATGACACTCTCCTTCTTCCAGCAAGGTAAAGGCGGCTTCCGATCAAATCCTAGCGGCCGGCACCGTGCCTGCCTGTCCCCATTTCTGAGGACGGCCGGCCCGGCCGGGCTATGGCATCCACGCCGGAATAATGCGGCGCAGCCGGTGTTGCAGAGGCATCGTCAATCCCCGGGAGATGGTCATGATCGGAAAGTTCCTGCATGCGCTCGCTGTATCGAGCTTCGCCCTTGCTTGTTTTGCGCATCCCGCATCCGCGCAGGATACGGTGCGCATTCGCGGCACGGTCGAGCGGATCGACGGCCCGGTCTATGTGGTCAAGAACCGCGACGGCTCCGAAGTGAAGTTGACGACGGTCGCCGACAATCCGCTGTTCGTCGCGATCGTGCCGGCCAGGATAAGCGACATCAAGCCGGGCATGTATGTCGGCTCCGCCGGCATGATACAGGAGGACGGCACGCAAAAAGCCATCGAGGTGCACATCTTTCCTGAATCCATGCGCGGCACCGGCGACGGGCATTATGATTGGGACTTGTTGCCCAGGAGCAAGATGACCAACGGCAATGTCGAGCAGGCCGTGACCGGCGTCGACGGGCCGGTGCTGTCGGTGAAGTACAAGGACGGCGAGAAGAAGCTCGTGGTGACGCCGCAGACCGTTGTCGTCACCTATGAGATCGGCAGGCGCGAGGAGATCCAGCCCGGCACCAGGATTTTCGTCGGGGCCGCCAAGAAGCAGGCCGACGGCACGCTGCAGACGCCGCGCATTACCTATGGCAGGAATGGCGAAGGGCCGGCGTTCTGATCGCGGCATTGCAGCAAGGCAAGCCTCTGGCGGAATCAGGCACGGGTGTTTAGCTTCCGATAATCAGCAGGCTGCCCGGTAGAGGCGGCTTGCGGAGGAGGACGCCATGTGGGCAGTTTTGCTGATCCCGTTTATCGGCCTGTTGTGGGTGCCGTTCTACAATTTCTCGGAGCCGTCGCTGCTCGGCTTTCCGTTCTTTTATTGGTACCAGTTCGCCTGGGTGCCGATCACCTCGCTGCTGATCTGGCTGGTCTATCGCAACCGCACCCCTGACCAGAGCGGGGAGTAGCGTCATGGCCGGCATCGAATGGGTGGCATTTTCGGTTTTCATCTTCTTCTTCGCGCTCGTCACCGTGATGGGCTTTTTCGCCGCGCGCTGGAAGTCCGGCCCGGTCAGCGAGCATCTGGACGAATGGGGACTGGGCGGCCGGCAATTCGGCACCTGGATCACCTGGTTCCTGATCGGCGGCGATTTCTACACCGCCTATACCGTGATCGCGGTGCCGGCGCTGGTCTATGCGGTCGGCGCCTACGGCTTCTTCGCGCTGCCCTATACTGTCATTGTCTATCCCTTCGTCTTCGCGGTGATGCCGATGCTGTGGAAAGTCGCGCACAAGAACGGCTATGTCACCGCGGCCGACGTCGTCCACGGCACCTACAATTCGCGCGCGCTTGAGCTCGCCGTCGCGCTGACCGGCATGGTCGCGACCATGCCCTATATCGCGCTGCAGCTCATCGGCATGGGGGTGGTGATCAAGGCGATGGGCCTGACCGGCGAATGGCCGATCATCGCGGCCTTCATCATCCTCGCGCTCTACACCTATAGCTCGGGCTTGCGTGCGCCGGCTTTGATCGCTTTCGTCAAGGACATCATGATCTACATCGTGGTGCTGGTCGCCGTCGTCGTGGTGCCCTACAGGCTCGGCGGCTATGGCGCGGTGTTCTCGGCCGCCAATGACGCGTTCACCGCCAAGGGCGGCGCCACGGGTCTCACGTTGAAGCCCGGTCAGCTCCTGGCCTACGCGACGCTGGCGCTCGGATCGGCGCTCGCCGCCTTCATGTACCCGCACACCCTGACCGGCGTGTTCGCCTCGAAATCGGCCGACACCATCCGCAAGAATGCGATCCTGCTGCCGGCCTACACGCTATTGCTCGGGCTGATCGCATTGCTCGGCTATATGGCCTATGCCGCTCATCTCAAGCTGGGCTCGCCGAACGACGCGGTGCCGGTGCTGTTCCAGACGCTGTTTCCGTCCTGGTTTGCGGGCTTCGCCTTTGCCGCGATCGCGATCGGTGCGCTGGTGCCGGCGGCGGTGATGAGCATCGGCGCGGCGAACCTGTTCACCCGCAATGTCTGGAAATCCTACGTCGATCCCGCAATCACCCATGCCGGCGAGGCTGCGGTCGCCAAGATCACCTCGCTGGTGGTGAAGGTCGGCGCGCTCGCCTTCATCCTGTTCCTGCCGACGCAATATGCGCTCGACCTGCAACTGCTCGGCGGCTTGTGGATCCTGCAGACCTTTCCGGCGCTGGTGTTCGGGCTGTTCACGCGCTGGTTCCGCGCCGAGGGCCTGTTGCTGGGCTGGGCGGCGGGCATCGGCTGGGGCACCTGGACGGCCTGGAGCAATGGCATGAAGCCGCTCGCGAGCCTTGCGCTCGGCGGCGACAGCTACACCTTCTTCGTCGGGCTCGGCGCGCTCATCCTCAACATCGCGGTCGCCGCGGTCGTGACGGTGATCGTGCAGATGATCCTGCCGGAAGAAAAGGGCGCTACGGCTCGATCTTAGAGCATGATCCGGAAAAAGTGTGCAGCGGTTTTCCGAAAAGGTCATGCTCAAACAAAAGATAGAGCGGATGACGATACGAAGAAACGTCATCCCTCTCTAGCGGACCATCAGCGCTTCTCGGCGACGAACTTGTTGCGCAGGGTGCCGATCCCGGTGATCTCGATCTCGACGATATCGCCCGCCTTCAGGTCGGGCGAGGCGCCGTCGGTACCCATCCAGATCACGTCGCCCGGCCACAGCGTGAAATATTTGGTCAGCTCGACGATGAAGGGGATGATGCCGAAGATCATCTCGTTGGTGCGAAAGCGGCCGGTCTCCTTGCCGTTGACCTTGATGATGGTCTCCATCCTGTCGAGATCGACATCGGTCTCGATCCACGGTCCCATCGGCTTGAAGGTGTCGGCGTTCTTGGCACGCCACAGCCCGCGGTCGGCCTTCTGCCAACTGCGCTCGGAGACGTCATTGCCGATGGTGTAGCCGAATACGCAAGACATCGCGTCTTTTTCGGTGAGGTGCTTCACCTTCTTGCCGATCACGACGACGAGCTCGCCCTCATAGTGAATCTTCTCGGTGGTGGTTGTCTGAATAAAAAAATAATCGTCATGGGCGATCAGCGCGTTCTGGGCGCGGTAGCCGATCTCGGGCCGGTCGGGGCCATTGGGGACGGTCCCGGCCTTGTCGGCGGCTTCCTTCAGATGCTTCAGATAGTTCAACCCGACGCAATAGAACGTGCGCGGGATCAGCGGCAGTTCGATCTTGACGTCTTTCAGCGCGTG
>JAFAUV010000023.1 GCA_019243075.1 Bradyrhizobium sp. | reverse complement strand
CCCAAACTCGATCCCAAACTCGATTCTAAGTCCAGCACTGCAGCGCCGGCCGGCACCGCCACGCCGCCCGCCGGCACGACGGCAGGAGACGCCAAGACGACGCCCCCGGACAAAATTCAACCCAACCACCCGGCCGTGCCCCCTTCGCCCGGCATGAGCCTGACGAAAGGCGATAGCGTCAGCGGGGGCGATCTGGTTCGGCCGGTGGTGCGGACCGGCATGATCGCCGGTGCGCCCAAGATATCCGGAGTGATCAGCGGCGCCACCGTCCGCGTAAGGCACCCGTAAGGTTGGCGGACGGGCGCGCGGTTAGCCGGCCATAAGGCGGTGTGATAAGTCACAGTAGCTGCCCGCGGGCAAACCTGTGATGGAAGGCTCACGCCGATTGAAACGACCATCTTCGAAACTGCGTCCGCAGTCCCTGGTCGCGATCATGCAGCCGCGCTCGCTGAACCTTTTTCTGTCGCTGGTCTTTCTGTTCTTGTTCCTGCTCGTGACGGTGCTCGGGCTGTTCGCCATCGAACGGCTGAGCGAGTTCAACCGCTCGTCGGCCGACGTCCGCGACATCTGGCTTCCCAGCACGCGCTTCATCGGCGATCTCAACAACTTCACTTCCGATTTCCGTGCCGCAGAGGGTCGCTATCTGTTGTCGTCGACGCCGACCGAAACGGCGGCCAACAAGAACGAGATGGAGAATCTCGATCGGGCCGTGGCGCAGGCGCAGAAGGGCTATGAAGGGCTGCCGCATGCGCAGCCGGCTCCCGAGCTCTACGACAAGTTCAAGGCGAACTGGGTTTCCTACCGCGGCGCCGTGGATCGCGTGTTGCAGCGTTACGCCGGCGGCGAAACCGCGGAAGCGATCGATCTCTATCGCACCGGCTCGCAGTCCGCTTACGATGCCGCAAGCGATGCGCTCGAACGCCTGACGCGGCTCAACATCGCCAGCGCCGGCGCCGCCAGCGACCAGGCGGATGCCGCTTACCGGAACTCGCGGATGCTGATCATCCTGGCGATGATCATCGCGGCCATCCTGGTCATGGGCGCCGTGGTCTACATCAAGCGGTTCGTCTCGATCCCGCTGCTTGACCTGGCGCAGGGCATGCGCAGGCTGGCCCGCAACGACACCGATATCGAAATCCGCGGCACCGACCGCATCGATGAGATCGGGGAAATGGCTCGCGCGCTCGTGGTGTTTCGCACCAACGCCATCGAGCTGATCCTCAGTCAACGCTCGCTCGCGCAGCAGACGTCGATGCTGGAGGAAAAGCTGGCGCAGGAACAGCGCCTGACCCAGCTGCAGCAGGATTTCGTATCGATGGCCTCGCACGAGTTCCGGACGCCGCTGACGGTGATCGACGGACAGGCGCAGCGGCTGATCAAGCTCGGCGCGAGTCCGGCCGCCGACGTGGTCGAGCGCGCCGGCAGAATCCGCAGGGCGGTGCTGCGCATGACGACCGTGATCGAGGCGTTGCTGAGTTCGTCGAGCATGATGGATGGCAGCGCCCAGCTGTATTACCATCCGGTCGAGCTCGACCTGCTTGCACTGCTGGAAGAGGTTTGCCAGTTGCATCGGGAGGTCGCCCCGCAATCGCGGATCTGGCAAAAGCTCGGCACGAAGCCGCTGCCGGTGTTCGGCGACGCAAAACTGCTGCCGCAGATGTTCGGCAATCTGATTTCAAATGCGCTGAAATACTCTCCCGACGGGGGAGTGATCGAAATCACCGCGACGATCGAAGGCGGCGAAGTCGCTGTCACGGTGCGCGACGAGGGAATGGGCATCCCGGCAAAGGATCTCGCCGGCATTTTCGGACGCTACAACCGCGGCAGCAATGTCTCCGGGATCGTCGGAACCGGTGTTGGTCTTTACCTGGTGAAGATTGTGGTCGAGCTGCACCATGGCAGAGTGACGGTCGACAGCGTCGAGGGCAAGGGCTCCTGTTTCACCGTGCGCCTGCCGCTACGGCAGCCGGCCAAGCCCGAAGGCGCGTTTTTGCCGAAACAGGTCACTGTGGAGACACGGGCGGGCTGAAACAAGGAAATGCCGGCCGTTCGGCTTCAATCGCCCTCGCCGCATTGATTTTTGAAGTAGAGCTCATAGGAGTTCCGGTTCACCAGGAGGCCAACCTTCTTCGCGCGCCTCTGAAAACGCCGAAACTCCCCTTCGTCGCGCGCGCTGCGACGCGGCTTCCGATCTGGGCCTCCATTCGCGACCGGCTCGGGGACTTGGCGCCGGGCGCGGCTTGCGTCAGGCGATCGCTTGAGCCGGATGGGCAAAGACGCTCGCAGGCCGGTTCAGCCCGTAATGGTCGCGCAGCGTATTGCCGGTGTAGTCGTGGCGGAACAGGCCGCGCTGGCGCAGGATCGGCACGACCTGCTCGGCAAAGACGTCGAAGCCGCCCGGCAGCCAGGGCGGCATCACGTTGAAGCCATCGGCGGCGCCGCCCTCGAACCAGGCTTGGATGTTGTCGGCGATCTTCTCAGGCGTCCCGGCGATCACCCAATGGCCGCGGGCACCCGCCAGGCGCTGCACCAATTGCCGGATCGTCGGCTTCTCGCGGTCGACGATGTCGACGACGAGCTTGAAGCGGCTCGCCACGCCGCGCGCGCCGCTGGTATCGATCAGGTGCCGCGGGAACGGGCCGTCGAGGTCGAAGCCGGTGAGGTCGAGCCCGATCATCTGCCGAAGCTGGGTCAACGAATATTCCGGCTGAATCAGATCGTTGAACTCCTCCTGCAGGCGGTCGGCTTCGGCTTGCGTGCTGCCGATGAACGGGCTGATGCCCGGCAGGATCTTGATCTGGTCGGAGCTGCGGCCGAACGAGCCCGCCTGCCGCTTGATATCGGCATAGAATTCCTGGGCGCTCGCAAGCGTCTGGTGAGCGGTGAAGATGGCCTCCGCATATCGGGCCGCGAAAGCCCGCCCGTCATCGGAGGAGCCGGCTTGAACATAAACCGGGCGCCCCTGCGGCGAACGCGAGATATTCAATGGCCCGCGAACGCGAAGGTGCTTGCCGACATGGTCAATCGCGTGGATCTTGCTGGTGTCGGCGAAAACACCGGAGCGGGGATCGTTGACGAGGGCATCGTCCTCCCAACTGTCCCAAAGCTTCGTGATCACGTCGAGATATTCGCGCGCCCGCTCGTATCGCTCGTGGTGGGGCGGATGCTCGGGCAGGCCGAAATTCTGCGCCGCCTGCGGCGTGCTCGTCGTGACGATGTTCCAGCCCGCCCGGCCCTTACTCAGATGATCGAGCGAAGCAAATAGCCGCGCCAGATTGTAGGGCTCCGTATAGGTGGTTGACGCGGTCGCGATCAGGCCGATGCGCCTGGTGACGGCGGCGATTGCGGCGAGCCAGGTGATCGGCTCGAACCGAAAGCGCTGCGCGTAGCGGACGTTGTCGGCAAGCGCGGGCCCGTCGGCGAAGAAGATGGCGTCGAATTTGTGGGCCTCGGCGCGCTGGGTGAGTTCCTGATAGAACGAGACGTCGAGAATGCGATCCGCCGCGGAGCCCTTGTAGCGCCACGCCGCCTCGTGATGGCCGCCCGGATAGATGAAGAGATTGAGAGCAAGCTGTCGTCGGTCACTCATGTTCTGCACTCATGCGGGCTGCTGCAAGGGGTGAGAGGGGATCAATTGGAACGTGCGGCCCGGCCTGGCCGAGCGTTGGGCTTGCGTGCAAACGCAAAGCGCAGGTATCGCTCGAGCCGCAGTCCGTCAGCGACGCGCTTGGTTTCGAGCAGGCCGGTGAAGGCAAGGCGAACGGCTGCACGCTCGGTCTCGGAGAAGCCGCCCAGAAAATTGCCGAAGGCGCTTGCCTCCGACCATCTGAGCAGCGAATCCGCGTCGCGGTGCACCTCGACCAGCGACCGCAAGTCGCTGCGATATTCGGCGAAGCCGGCTTCGGTCAAGAGCCGCCTGAGGTCGTCGTCGCCGACACCGAGCACCGGGTGGGATTCGGCGCGGCGGTCACCGAGACCCGCCTCCTGGATGGCGGTGCGCAACAATGCGCGGGATTCGTGCGGTTTTGCCGGATCCTGGACGTTCAGCCCGAGCCTGCCGCCTGGCTTCAGCACGCGCTGAATTTCCTTCAGCGCCTGACCCTTGTCCTCGATCCAGTGCAGCACGCTATTGAGATAAACCGCGTCGAACGCGCCGTCGTCGAAGCGTGAAAGGTCTTCGGCCCGGCCGGTCTCGAAGCTCAGCGTTGCCGATTGCCTGAGCCGCGCGATCGCAATTCGGTATTCGAGTGGATCGATCCCGATGACGCGTCCGGAGGGGCCGACCAGTCCTGCGGCAAATTCAGCCAGCCGCCCGGTGCCCGCGCCGATATCGAGCACGTGATCACCCGCCTGCAACGCCAGCGGGCCGATCAGGAACTTGCCGTGATGGAATTGCAGAACACCCGCCTGCTCATAAGCCTGAGCGAGCTCGGGCGTATCCTGCGCAAGACTGATGACGCCGTCAAGTTGCGACATTGCGGTCCCTCGATGCTGCATTCGCGCCTGCACGAATTGCGGACTGGCAAATCCGCGGGGGTGCGCGAGATGCAGAAACCCAAAGTCTATGTCGGAGCCCGCGACAATGTCGATGAAATGAATTTGCGTTGTTGCCGAGGAAGCGAGCATGTACATCATCTATAATCCCGCCGACGTAGACGAGCGTGAAAGTCGGGTGATGACAGCTCGCCGGCGCCCTGATTGATCGCGAGCTCGGCGAAATCTGTCTCGCAGCAAATGTTTCAGCGAACGTATCCGCGGCGACGCGTTCCTTGTGCATCCCGAAAAACAACGCTGATTTCATTTCATTGACTGAAGGTCATTCGCTTCTACGATTTGCAGGCATGGATATCGTCTCGAACGTGGATGTAGATCATGCCCCAGCCCGATGCCGACGCACGTGAAACCCTTCGCCTGATCGGACCCGATCCGCAGAGCTGGGTGCCCGATCGCGATGGCGTCGATCACAATGTTCTCGTGGTGGGAGGCGGCCAATCCGGAAGCACCCTTGCATTCGCGCTGCGCCGGGCCGGGATCGGCAAGGTTTCGCTGATCGATGCGGCGAAGGATCACGCCGGCGCCGGCGTTTGGCTGACGAGCGCGCGCATGCAGAAGCTGCGCACGCCAAAGACGCTGCCAGGTCCCGAGCTCGGGCTGCCCGGGCTGAGCTTCCAGGCGTGGTATGAGGCGCGGCATGGCGCGGCCGCCTACGATGCGCTGGACCGCATTCCGCGGATCGATTGGGCTGCTTACCTCGACTGGTATCGGGAGCAGCTGGGCATAGCGGTCCGCTACGGGACGCGGCTGGTTCGCATCGAGCCGGTCCAGGATTGCCTCCGCGTTCACCTGGAAAGCGGCGGCAGGGCGTTCGCGGAGACCACCAGGAAGATCATTCTCGCCTGCGGCTTTGCCGGCAATGGTCCGTATATTCCGGACGTGCTGTCGCACAATCTGCCGAGCGAGCTTTATGCCCACACCTCGGAGCGTATCGATTTCGAGGCCCTGCGCGGCAAATCGGTCGCGGTGCTCGGGAGTGCGGCTTCGGCCTTCGACGCGGC
>JAFAUV010000453.1 GCA_019243075.1 Bradyrhizobium sp. | reverse complement strand
GGCTGCTCGCGGCGACCGGCTTGCCTGCGGCGGGATTGGGAGCGGTCATCGGTTCCTTCTTCCGGACATTGGGACCGCCCAGACATAGCGCATCTTCGGGGTTCGCGCGAATAGTCGAACTGGCGGCGATCCGGACAATTCAACCGTCCAGGACGCGCCCCGTTCCGCAGGCCCAGGTCAGGCCGCTTCTGGTCAGCGCGATGAAAGTGCAGGTGCGCCTCGTCCACCATGGATTGCGCGTGCAGCTCGATAGCAATGCCTTGCACCCTGTTCGAGATCGGGATCGCGTTCGATTGACGATCCTGATCTTGACCTCGGTGTCGACCCATCGGGGAAAGCCTTGCAAGCCGTCACACGTCGCGACCTCTTTGTTTGCCGCGACAGCGTTTGCGACAAGGCGCGCTAATAAAAAAGGCCCCCTTGCGGGGGCCTTTGCCGTCGAAGCACGGTCCGATCAAAAAATCAGACCGCGTCCTTTGCGGCCTTGACCGGCCGGGCGCGCACGATCTTGCGGGCAGGCTTAGCCTTGAACATCATTTCTTCGCCGGTGAAGGGGTTCGTGCCCTTGCGCGCCTTGGTCGCCGGCTTCTTGACGACGACGAACTTGGCGAAGCCCGGGACCAGGAACAGCCCGTTCTTCTTGAGCTCCTTATGACCGACATCGACCAGATTATCCATCACGGCTTTGACATCGCGCTTGGACAGTTCGGTGGCCGTGGCAATTCGCTCAATGAGTTGCGACTTGGAAAGCTGGGTAGCCATTTTGTCTCCTTGTGATTCGGACCCGAGAGACAATAAACGAGCTTGCGAAAATGGAAGCGCCTCTCGCGGCTTTTTTAGCGGAAAAAGCCTGTTTTTCCACCCTTCCTGAACGGTGATGCACGATTTTCCCGGGAAAAACAGCCAATTCGGCGCTCCGGGCCTTGCGGGCCGCGATAGCCGTATGGCCTAGCCGTTCACCGGGGCATGGGCAAAACCCTGCTCGCTTCTGACGATGCGGCCGAACACCGGCGGCGGGAAGTGCGCCGGCACGAGGATGCTTGGCGTATCGGCAAGCCGCTCGATCAAGGCCGTGCGGTTGGTGCGGGCGAGCGCTCTGTCGCTATCGGCAATGGTCGAGAGCTCGGGAAATGCGAGCTGGATGCGGTGGTGGATGACGTCGCCGCTGGCGAGCGCATGGCTGCCGTTCGACATCAGATTGATCAGCACATGACCGGGCGAATGGCCCGGGCAAGGCTCGAGCCAAATCCCCTTGTCGAACTCGTATGTGTCTTCGACCACGACGGCGCGCCCTTCGCGGATGACCGGCAAGACGCTGTCTTCGAACGAGATCAGATGAATGCCTTGCTCGCCGCGCTGAAAGCGGGCGTTCCAATGGTCATATTCGGTGCGGGAGATGATGTAGCGCGCATTGGGGAAGGTCGGCACCCATTTGCCGTCGACCAGTTTCGTGTTCCAGCCGACGTGATCCCAGTGCAGATGCGTGCACATCACCAAATCGACCTGCTCGGGCCGGACGCCGAGCTCGGCCAGGGCGCCGATGTAGTTGGTGTCGAGATGGTCGAAGTCGTCCCGGCCCGGCCGATGCTTGCCGTTGCCGCAGCAGGTGTCGATCAGGATGGTGTGCCGCCCCGTCCGAAGCAGGAACGACTGGAAGCGCATCTGCAGCCGGCCGTCGGGGGCGAGGTCCGCTTTCGGCAACAGCTGCCTGCAATGCGCGAACATGTCGTCGGTCAGGTCGGGAAAGAAAGTTTGCGCGTGCAGAAACGGCCGTTCGAGATCAACGACGCAATCAATCAAAAAATCACCGATGCTTAGTTGCGCCATTGATCCTCCCCACGCTGCCAAGCCTGATTTTCCCGAGTCCGTCCGAATTGTAGCTTGGACTCGCCATTCGGCATCCGATTTTTGCGCATGCCTCTGTTGTGGTCTACAAGGACGCATGTCCAGGCCATCCAAACGCGACACGGCGCTGCCGTTCGACGAACTCGCCGAGGCGATCCGGCGTCGCCGCTCCACCTACGGTCACATCAGCGGACTTCAGCTCGATCGCGCCGCGCCGGCCGAGGCATGGTCGAGCCTGCCCTATCGTCCTGTCTTTGTCGGCGACACCCAGACCGGCGTGCTGCATGGCGGCGTGGTCACGGCGATGCTCGACGAGAGCTGCGGCCTGGCCGTGCAGCTCGCGCTCGACGGCACGCGCGCGATCGCGACGCTGGATTTGCGCATCGATTACCAGAAGCCGGCGACGCCCGGTCTTGCCATAAGGGCGCATTCGCTGTGCTACCGCGTCACCCGCTCGATCGCCTTCGTCCGTTCGACAGCCTATCAGGAATCCGAGGACGATCCGGTCGCCACCGCCACAGCCTGCTTCATGTTAGGTGCGAACCGCACCAACATGCTCGCGGATACGCGGCTGAACGGCGACGAGCTGCCGGCCTGCGAGGCGCCGGACGATGCAACGGGCCCATTCGCCAACAGCCCGTTCGCGCGCTTTCTCGGCATCCGCATCGGCGAAGATGACCGCCTCGTGATGCCGTTCTCGCAAAAGATCATCGGCAACCCGATCCTGCCTGCCATCCATGGCGGCATGACCGGCGCCTTCCTGGAGACCGCCGCGCTCGTCGGCGTCACGCGCGAGCTTGGCGTTCCGGGCCGGCCCAAGCCGATCGGCCTGACCATCAATTATCTGCGTTCGGGCCGCGCCCTCGACAGCTTTGCCCGCGTGTCGATCGTGAAGCAGGGCCGGCGCGTCGTCGCCTTCGAGGCGCAGGCGTGGCAGGATGATCCCGCAAAACCCATCGCCTCGGCCTTCGGTCATTTCATGCTGAGACAGGCGGTGGCGCAGCGCCGGTTGAGCGTATAGAACCCACCACTGCTTGCCTATCGTGCCTCACCCGCAAAGGCCTGCCGCAATGCTGCCAGCCGCTGCAGCGCCGCTTGCGGCAGCGGGCCTTTTTCAACCGCGGCCAGCGCGTCGTCAAACTGCTCCGGTGTCGCGATGCCGACCAGAATCGTGCCCATTGCCGGATGCGACAGCGGAAAGCGCGTGGCGGCTTCGGCGAGGCTGCCGGCGAATCCCTCCTTCACCAATGCCGTCAGCCGCCGTGCACGTTCGACATCGCCATCATAGCTCGTCGCCGATCCGATCGGCTCGGGCGGCGGGCTTGCAACGGGATGACGTTCGGCCGAGCCCGATAGCGCGCCGCCGGCAAGCACGCGGATGCCGACGACGCCAACGCCGGCGGCCTGCGTATGATCGAATAACCGCCCATAATCCTGTGCGGGAAAATTCTCCGGCAGATCCTCACCTGCGGATGGATTGAGCAGGTTGTACACGACTTGCGCGCTGTCGAAAGCGCGCGCATCGATCACTTCCTGCAGCGCCGATGTATCGCCGATCGCGGTGATGCCGACAAAGCGGACTTTGCCCTGCTGGCGCAGCCGCTCGAACGCCGGCACGACCTCGCCGAGCACTTGTCCCGCGCTCAGTGCCGCTCCGCCTTCTTTCTCGGTGATCGGATTGTGCAGATGAAAGATATCGACCCGCTCGAGGCGCAGGCGCGCCAGGCTGCCTTCCAGCGATGTCGCCACGGCCTTGCCGATGCGCCCGTAGTCGCCGGGCGGAATGCGGATCTTGGTGCCGACCACCGCATTGGCCGGCCTCAGCTTCTGAAGGATGCGCCCGAGGTTCTTTTCCGATTCGCCATCGCCATACTGCACCGCCGTGTCGAAATAGTTCACGCCGGCTGCGAGCGCGCGTGCAACGGTGCGCTCCTGGTCGGCATGATCGCCGCGCACCATCAATCCGCCGACCGCGCCGCAGCCAAAGCCCAGCACCGAGACTTGCATTCCCGTGCGTCCAAAGACCCGCAACCGCATCGATGTTCCTCCCTCGGTGTGCTGAAATCACGGCCGGAGTATACGTCCTCCGCTCGGTTGGTCATCAGCTTGGCGCGCCAAGGTCCAAACAATATCCAAGCAAAGGCTTCCAATCGCCGCCATACCGACAAACTCGCTGCACCTAATCATTTTGTTTTTCGCTCTCGGATACAACGCGATTTGACCGTCCGGCGGGTCGATCCGAAGGGCTACCCGATCGGCTGGGGGCAGCAACGGGGAGGCAATGCATGGTTACAGTTCCGTCGACCATCCGTGATACCGAAGGCTTGGATGGGGTCTCAATCACACAGCCGGGGGATAATTACGCCACGACGATCACGAGTGCGCTCAATACATCGACCGATCTGGCGCAGGCAGGCGCGGTTTTCAACGACGCCGTTCGTCTTTCCGATGGCGGTTTGTGGAGCGGCTCCACCTCGCTCGAGGCGGCGAGCGCCTTCAATCAGCAGCCGTACGAACCGATGTACGTGCAGGACATCAATGCGGTCCAGGCCGATGTCAACGCCATGTTGGCCAATCCGAACGCGATCACAGTCGGCGGCCAGACGATCTCCGATCCGGCTCTGGTCGGCGAGCTTCAGGCGATGCAGGGGCAACTGGCGACGCTGCTGCAGGAGGCCCCTCTCTCGGTCGGCTCCAGTACGGCGGCGGTAACGGCGCAAGGCACCATCGCGCTCACCCAACAACAGATCCTTTCGGAAATAAACGGCGATGCGACCCTGGCCCATGCGCTCAACGCTGCGGCCTACCAGAGCAACACCGGCTTTACCAATGTCGGCTTCCAGGAGCTGCCGACCGGGAGCGATTCGGTTACGGCGCTGGCCGCGGCCGAGGGCAGCGCAGCCGCGCCTCCGACCCTGGCGCAGATCGGCGCCGTGTTCAACGCGGCCAACGATCTTTCGGCGGGAGGCTTGAATGCCAACAATCTCACCGAGTTCAACGCCGACATGCAGGCGGTGGTGACGGGGCTGACCAACCTCATCAACAACCCGACGGCCCTCGCCGCCATCGAGGCGAACGATCAGGCCGGGGTAAGCGGTCAGGGACAGGCACTGACGGCGCAACAAGAGCAAGCGCTGACGACGGTCCATCTCGATACGTTGCTCAACCAGGCAGAGTTGCAGGTCAACAAGTTTGACCCGATGTATGCGACCAATCCCAACGATGCCGCACGTTCGACCAACGACAACCTGCTCGACATGGTCGACATCGTGAACAACGATGCCGCCCTGGCCACGGCGGCCGGCGACGTCTCCGTTGCCAACAACGGGGCGCAGCC
>JAFAUV010000390.1 GCA_019243075.1 Bradyrhizobium sp. | reverse complement strand
GGCGGTGACGCTGGGCTCGTCGAGGAAGACGTCGGCAGCGTGCAGCTCCCTGGCTCGGAACACGAGCTTGTCGGTCGCGGTGACGCTGGCCCCTAATTGCTCGAAGGCCAGGAAATGCGTGTCGAGCCGGCGGCGGCCGATCACGTCACCACCGGGCGGGGGCAGCGAAACCTCGCCGCAGCGGGCGAGCAGGGGGCCCGCGAGCAGGATCGAGGCACGGATGCGCGCACATAATTCGCGGTCGAGATCGGCGGCTCGGATGTCTTTGGCATGGATCGCGAGCCGGTTGCGTCCGCGCCATTCGGCCGACGCCCCGACCGAACGGACCAATTCCACCAGCGTCTCGGTGTCGCGGATGCGCGGAACGTTGTCGAGGGTGACGGGATGTTCGCTCAGCAGGGCGGCTGCGATGATCGGCAGCGCCGAGTTCTTGTTGCCGGACGGCTCGATGGCGCCACTGAGCCGGTGGCCGCCCTCAACGATGTATTGAATGGGCGGCATGCGGATTTGCCTTTCTTCGACGCGAAGCAGAAATCGGTGGCGCGCCTTACACGTCGACGTTGGCGGAAAGCGAGTTGTCCTGGATGAACTCGCGGCGGGGTTCTACCACGTCGCCCATCAGCTTGGTGAAGATATCGTCGGCCTCGTCGACTTCCTTGACCTTCACCTGCAACAGCGAGCGGGCTTCGGTGTCGAGCGTGGTTTCCCAGAGTTGCTCCGGGTTCATCTCCCCGAGGCCCTTGTAGCGCTGCAGGCTGAGGCCCTTGCGGCCGGCCTCGGTGACCGCCTCGAACAAGTCGACGGGGCCGTGGATCGGCGTCTCCGTCTCCTTGCGGCGGAGCATGCCCGGCCGGGCGTAGGCTTCCTGCAGCCTGGGCGCATATTCGTCGAGCTTGCGGGCGTCGGCCGAGCCGAGCAGGGCATGGTCGAGGATCGCGGCATCCTTGACGCCACGCACGGTGCGCTCGAACAGGAAACCTTCTCCTTCCGTGAACTTTCCGGCCCAACCGCGTTCAACCTCCTCGGCCAGCGCGTCGAGGCGCTTGGCGATGTAGTCGGCGGCGGCCGCGGCCTTCTCCGGATCGCCAAAAATCTCCTGGCGCAGCACGCCGGCAATGGCGGCCTGCTCGACCACGGTGCGGTTGTAGCGGCTGTGCAGGTTGCGCAGCACCGCGCGGATCAGGCGGGCATCCTCGACCAGCGAAAGCAGGTCGCGCCCGGCGCGGTCGGCGCCGGAAGCCGGCTTGAACACGCATTCGTCGAGCCCGGCCTCGATCAAATAATCGTCCAGCGCGCGATCGTCCTTCAGATATTGCTCGGACTTGGCGCGCGAAACCTTGTAGAGCGGCGGCTGGGCGATATAGAGATGGCCGCGATCGATGATGTCGCGCATCTGCCGGTAGAAGAAGGTGAGCAGCAGGGTGCGGATGTGGGCGCCGTCGACGTCGGCGTCCGTCATCACGATGATCTTGTGGTAGCGCAGCTTGTCGATGGAGAAATCGTCGCTGATGCCGGTGCCGAGCGCGGTGATCAGCGTGCCGATCTGCTCGGAGGACAGCATCTTGTCGGGCCGCACGCGCTCGACATTCAGGATCTTGCCGCGCAGCGGCAATACGGCCTGGAACTCGCGGTTGCGGCCCTGCTTGGCGCTGCCGCCGGCCGAGTCGCCCTCGACGATGAAGAGCTCGGATTTTGCCGGGTCCTTTTCCTGGCAGTCGGCGAGCTTGCCGGGCAGCGAAGAGACGCTGAGCGGATTCTTGCGCGTCAGCTCGCGCGCTTTTCGCGCCGCTTCGCGGGCGGCGGCGGCCTGGATCACCTTGCCGACGATCACCCTGGCTTCCGACGGATGTTCCTCGAACCAAGCGTGCAACGCCTCGTTGATGACGTTCTCGACCACCGGGCGCACCTCGGAGGACACCAGCTTGTCTTTCGTCTGCGACGAGAATTTCGGGTCGGGCACCTTTACCGACAGCACGGCGGTGAGGCCTTCGCGGCAGTCGTCGCCGGTGAGCTGGATCTTCTCCTTCTTCGCATTGGCCTCGGCATAGCCGTTGACCTGGCGCGTCAGCGCGCCGCGAAAGCCGGCGAGATGGGTGCCGCCGTCACGCTGCGGAATGT
>JAFAUV010000290.1 GCA_019243075.1 Bradyrhizobium sp. | reverse complement strand
TGCGGTGACTACACCGCATGCTTTCCATCTCGGACATCTCGATCCGCCTCGCCGGCCGCCTGCTGATCGATCACGCGACGGTGCAGATCATCCCCGGTGCCCGCGTCGGCCTTGTCGGGCGCAACGGCACCGGCAAGTCCACGCTGTTTCGCGCCATCCGCGGCGAACTTGCCTGCGAGAACGGCACCATCGCCATTCCGCCGCGCTGGCGCGTCGGCTCGCTGGCGCAGGAAGCACCCGACGGACCCCACAGCCTGGTCGAGATCGTGCTCAGGGCCGACCTCGAGCGCGACGCGCTGCTGCGCGAGGCCGATAGCGCGAGCGACCCGCACCGGATCGCCGAAATCCAGACCCGCCTCGCCGACATCGGTGCGCATTCGGCGCCCGCCCGCGCGGCGGCGATCCTGAGCGGCCTCGGCTTTTCGGCCGCGGACCAAGCCCGGCCGGTTGCGGAGTTCTCCGGCGGCTGGCGCATGCGCGTGGCGCTGGCCGCTACCCTGTTCGCCGCGCCCGATCTGCTCCTCCTCGACGAGCCCACCAACTATCTCGATCTCGAAGGCACGCTGTGGCTCGAAGATCATCTGGCGCATTATCCGCGGACGGTGATCGTCATCAGCCACGACCGTGAGCTCCTGGAAAGCTCCGTCGACCAGATCCTGCATCTGGAGGCCGGCAAGCTCACGCTCTATCGCGGCAGCTATTCCTCCTTCGAGGAGCAGCGCGCCACCCGTGCGATGCTGGACGCCAAGCATGCCAAGCGGCAGGAGGCCGAGCGCAAACGTCTGCAGGCGTTTGTCGATCGCTTCAAGGCCAAGGCCTCGAAGGCGCGGCAGGCGCAGTCACGGGTGAAAATGCTGGAGCGGATGCAGCCGGTCGCCGCCCTCGTGACCCAGGACGTGCGCGAGATCAGCTTTCCGGCGCCGGAAAAGCTGCTGTCGCCACCGATCGTCGCGGTCGACAATGTATCGGTGGGCTATGAACCGGGCCAGGCGGTGCTGAGCCGCGTGACGCTTAGGATCGACGATGACGACCGCATCGCGCTGCTCGGCGCCAATGGCAACGGCAAATCGACGCTGGTCAAACTGCTGGCGGGTCGCCTGAAGCCGTTCTCGGGCGCGATCACGCGCGCGGAAAAGCTCTCGATCGCCTATTTCGCCCAACATCAGCTGGACGAGCTGAACGAGGAGGCTTCCACCTACGATCACCTGCGCAAGCTGATGCCGGAGGCGCCGGAATCGAAGGTGCGCGGCCGCGCCGGCGCGATCGGTTTTTCCGGCAAGGCCGCCGAAACGCCGGTGAAAAGCCTGTCCGGTGGCGAGAAGGCCCGGCTCTTGCTGGGACTTGCGACCTTCTTCGGCCCCAACATGATCATTCTGGACGAGCCGACCAACCATCTCGACATCGACAGCCGCGCCGCGCTGGCCGAAGCCATCAACGAATTTCCGGGCGCGGTGATCATGGTCTCGCATGACCGCTATCTGATCGAGGCCTGCGCCGTCCGGCTCTGGATCGTCGCCGATCATGTCGTCACCAATTTCGACGGCGATCTCGACGATTACCGCCGGCTGGTATTGTCCTCGCCGGGCGCGCGGGATGCCCCGCGCGAAAGCCGCGAGCGCAACGTGGTTGCGCAAACGGCGCCGCGCGCGAAGGTCGCGCGAAAGAAGCCACCAAGGCAAAGAGTAGCCGAAGCCGAGGCCGAGATCGAGCGCATCAACGGCATCATCGCCAAGATCGATACCGCGCTCGCCCTGCCCGACATCTTCAGCCGCGATCCCAGGCAGGCCGCCCAGCTCACCCAGGCCCGCGCCAACGCCGCAACCGCGCTCGAGCGCGCCGAGGAGGTATGGCTGGAGGCGAGTACGCAGGTCGATGAGGCGGCGGGCTGAGGGTTTAGCGCAGGGTTTGTGGGATCTCGTATCTCGCCGCTTGTTCCGGGTTCAATGCGACGAGGACCGGTGCAACCAGTCCTGTTCGGCCGCGTTAGGCGGAGATGGGAAAGCTATTCATCGCGGTGCTGGCTGTGAGCGTGGCGCTCTTGATCGCGTTCAGCGCCTACATCATCAGCCTCTAACGTTCGACCACGGGCGGCCGGACCCGGCTAGCGAAGTTTGCGCCCGGCGATGCTAATCGAATAAATCGGCCCGTCCGCATCTCTCACTTCGACTTTCCAGTGGGCGTTCGGTTCGAGCGTATCCTCGATATCGCGCGTGAGCCGCTTGGCGGCCAGCCAAGCGGCCCGTTCGTCGCGAAGTTCCTCGCCGACCTCGTCGTCGTGCGGTTTGCCATTGGTGATTCGAAAGAAGTACCGGGACATGTTGCAAGCTGAATTTCCAAGAGGATTCAGGACTGAAATTAACCTGCTTTAGTTTTGTTCCTGGGTTTCCAATACGGCCTCACCAATTGAACAGGAACGCCCCCGCATAGCGGTCGTTGATTTGCCTGATACGCCCCGGGAAAAAATCCACCGGAAATATCGCCTCGAGGCCCCGCGACGCTCGCCTGCGGGGTTTTAACTGGGAGAGCGTCATGTACGCTTTGTTCAAGGGCAAGACCCAACTCGCCGGCACATTCCCCACCGAGCAGGAGGTCGTGAAGGCCGCGCTGGCGGAGGGACTTGTTCCCGAGCTCGAGCTGGCTGACGCAGCCGGCGCTTCTCAGCGGCTCCCCGCCCACTACCACATCGAAGCGGTGGAGGAGCCTTACGATCCGCAGCCCGACTGGAAACTCCCTCGGGAGATTTCCTGATCGATGCCATGCCGACGCTTCTCGCCAGAAGCCACAAGCTGGTCTCCTCCCATGATGATGCGCGCTCGGCGCCAGTAGGAACGTTCGTTTGCACGCGATGTTCTTCGAACATCTGACCGGAAGCGGTCTTCCCACCCGAGGAGCCAGAGATGAACAATACTGCCCGCGATCTGTTTATCGTCGGCTTGCGCAACGCGCACGCCATGGAAGTGCAGGCAAGGGAACTGATGGAGCGCCAGTCCGAACGTCTTGACGAATATCCCGAGGTCAAGTCCAAGGTCTCAGCCCATCTGACCGAGACCAACGAGCAATTGCGCCGGCTGGAGAAATGCCTCGAAGCCTGCGGCGAAAGCTCCTCGAGCCTGAAGGACACGACCCAATCGGTCGCGGCCAACGTTCAGGCGATGATGCATTCGATGGCCGGCGACGAGATCCTGAAGAACACGTTCGCCAACGAGGCATTCGAGAATTTCGAAATCGCCGCCTACAAGTCGCTGCTTGCGCTTTGCGGAGCCGCGGGGGTGGAGGCCGCCAAGGCCCCGCTCGAACAGTCGCTGAAGGAAGAGCAACGCATGGCCTCCTGGATCGACTCCAATGTCGAGAAGATCACGATGGATTATCTCGACCATCAGCAGCGACAGGCCGCCTGAGGCGCGAATGGCCGATCCGGAGGAACGCTTCGCAGAGTTGCTGGGACGCGCCGCGATTGATGTTTGGGGCGACATGCCACGCGACATCCAGGAGGCGCTGTTCGAGACGGCGATGAAGGGACGGGAGACGGATCGCGAGGACCTCGCCCGCCTGCTGCATGACCGCCATCCGCGGACGCTTCACCCGGCGAAGCCGAGCTGAGGTAGGATCACGATTGCGGCAGATCACAGAGGGCGGAGGTACCCCGGTCGGCCCCGCTTCAGGCTTCGGCGTGAAGGAACTTGTGAAGCGACGCCGGTTTGAATCTTCGGGCCAGTCCCACACACCGCTGGCCTGCACGGCTCCGTCCTCTGAAGCCCCCCTCAACCGCCCGGGTCGGAGCCGTGCTTGTCCGGGAGACACGTACCGATGGCCACCGAAGAGCAGATTCGAAACTATGCGCACCAGCTTTGGGAAAAGGCGGGGCGTCCGGAGGGCCGGGACATCGAGTTCTGGCATGCGGCCGAAGTCGAGCTGAACGCCGAGAGCGAAAGCCCCGACGCGCCGACCGAGGCACCCCAGCCCAACCAGGACACGCTTCCCGGCTAACCATCATTCCCCTCAGCGACCAAAAAACGCGAGCTCACATCCGACCGTCCCGGCCGCCATCGGTTCAGCTGCGCGACAAGCCGGTCCGCTGGAACGGCGCCGGACCACAACGAGTTGAAGCCCCATGAGCAAGGAATCTCTCGAGAAGCAGGCAGACCGTGCCGAGACCATCGCCGACCAGACGGTCGACGATCAGCTCAAGGAAACCCTCGGCGACGCCGCCAGAGAGTACCGCAGGCAGGCAAAGCGCGAGCCGAGCAATCGCTCCCCGGCAGATCCAGGCCGGCAAGCCGCCCGCGAGCGGAAGCCCCGGTCGCGCTGACAGCGCTCGCATCCTTTCTCAATGACGTTCTCAATTGCGGGGTGCCGAAAAAAAACCGCCCGGGCGACGCGCCAAGGCGGCTGAAGGTCTTCTTGGGTGTGTGTGCCGGCGGCGCCGAACGTGAAACGCCGCAGACCGGCACGGTTTAACATGAGCCGCTTACAGTGGCCTTACGACGGACGCCTTCGGGATGCTCGCCGGCGCGTGTCGCTTCCCGCTCAGTATTGATGCACATTTGTGCACAATTGCCCGTCGCCAAGTCCCGCACGTTGCATTCGCGCAACACTCACCTTAGAAAAGCCGCTGAGTCGCCGTTCCCCATTGCGAGTCCGCCTCGAGATCCCAAAAATCGACGCGTGGCACGCTTGGCGATGCGGGGGCGCGGCTCGGCCTTGGAGTCCGGGATGATGAATCCACGACTGGCGACGCTGGCAGCATTGTGCCGAGAGGCAGCTATTCCAGCTTCCGTTCTTGCATGGCTCGTTGCCTTCGGTTCTGCCGCAACCGAGTACACAAAGGCAGCGCCGATCGTCGATCGTCTCGCGCCTGCTCTTGCCGCCGATGTGCGAGCTGCCAAAGAACAGCAGCCGGTTGTGTCGGCCGATGCCGAGTTGAGCAACGCGCTGCCCTCTCCGGCCGACGCCGTCACGGCCAGCGCGGCGGTAACGGAAACAACCGCCGAATCCAAGGAAGGTGCTCAGGAAGCGGCTGGCGGCGCCGCGGCGCCCCCGCAAGAGGCGGAGTCGATCGTCACCTCGTCGCTGTCGGATCCGTCCGAGACGTTGCCGCGGGAGACGCCGAGCGAGCCCGCAAGCACGCAAGCAGCCACAGCGGCCACCGCCGTTCCCAATTCCGGCGACGCCAACCAATCCCTCGACGGCGTCGCCAATCTCGACGAATGCTACGTCGTGGATGCCTGTGTCGACCGTTATCTGTGGGCGCTCTACCAGCGTACGCCCAAGGAAGATTCCGCCAAGGAGGAAGAGCGGAGGAAGGTGACGGTCAAGCGAAAGGGCAAGCTGGTGACGATCACGAAGACCTATTCGACGGTGGTCGATGAGGACTTTTCATGGAAGGACCCGAAAGCTGCCGGCAAGGTCGGCATGTCCATGATGGATTACGTGATCGGCGGCGTGGATCGCGATTTCAAGCTGCGGCTCTTCCGCATGCTTCATGCGGCCGAGCAAGCCGGCCTGTCGCCCGGCATCACCAGCGCGTTCCGCGACGACTATCGCCAGTCGATCGCGAGCGGGCTGAAGGCGGCCAATAACAGGTCCTATCACGGCGGCAGTCTTCGCGGCGGCTACGGCCACGGGCTCGCGGCAGACGTCGTAAGCGTCGAGGGTGTGACGCGCGCACAGCGGCAGGCCTCGACCGAAATCTTCTGGAAATG
>JAFAUV010000254.1 GCA_019243075.1 Bradyrhizobium sp. | reverse complement strand
CGATCAAATCGCTGCTTGCGCTGTTCGGGATCGGCCGCGACCCGTTCTCGATGACGCCGGAAGAGCGGGTGCTCGACGCCTATTACGACCGGCTCACGGTCTATGCGGTCGACAAGTCCCGCGTCATCGTCATCGAATTCCAGTCGCATGATCCGGACCTCGCAGCGCGTGTAGCCAACTCCATCGCCGAGGGCTATCTCGTGTTGCAACAGAATGCGCGCCAGGACCAGGCCAAGTCGGCGAGCCAGTGGCTGTCGGGCGAGATCGACAATCTCCGCACCAAGGTCGCGGATGCGGAAGCGCGCGCGGAGGATTTCCGCTCGAAATCCAACCTGTTCATCGGCACCAACAACACGACGCTGTCCAACCAGCAGATGGGCGAGCTGAACACCCAGCTCAACAATGCCCGTGCGCTGAAGTCCGATGCCGAGGCCAAGGCGCGGCTGATCCGCGAGATGCTTCAGGGCGGCAAGCCGATCGAGGCCTCCGAAATCCTCAATTCGGAATTGATGCGCCGCCTCTTTGAGCAGCGCGTCACATTGCGCGCTCAGCTTGCCGAGCAGTCCTCGACCCTGCTCGACAACCATCCCCGCATCAAGGAGCTGAAGGCGCAGCTCGCCGATCTCGACGGGCAGATTCGCGATGAGGCCGGCAAGATTTCGCGCTCGCTCGACAATGATGCCCGCATCGCCGGCGGCCGGGTCGAGAGCCTGTCGGCCAGCCTCGATCAGTTGAAGAAGCAGGCTTCTTCCACCAACGGCCAGGACGTGCAGCTCCGCGCGCTGGAGCGCGAGGCCAAGGCGCAGCGTGATCTGCTCGAGACCTATCTTGCGAAATATCGCGAGGCCAATACCCGCGAGAACATCGATGCCGCGCCCTCGGATGGCCGCATCATTTCCCGTGCCATCGTCTCCAACATGCCCGCCTATCCGAAGAAGCTGCCGATCGTGCTGATTGCAACGCTGGCGACGCTGCTGCTGTCGAGCGGCCTCGTCGTCAGCGGCGAGCTGTTGCGCATGACGGTGCCGAGCGCCGCGGCTCGCATACCGATGGCTGGGCCGGCGGCCGACGCCGGGGCTGCGCCAGTGACGAGCGGGCCGGCCGAGATCCCGGCCCCGCCGAACGAAATCGAGCAGCTGGCCGAAGCCCTCCGCAATGCCGGCGAGGCTGGCCACAAGGTAACGATCCTGGGCACCACGACCGGCGAGAGCATCACGTTGACCGCGCTGACGCTGGCGCGGCTGCTGGCGCGCGGGGCGCGCGTCGTCGTGGTCGACCTCGCGGCTTCGTCGCCGGCGATCGCCGCGATCTCGGTCGATCCTTCCGCGCCGGGGCTCGCCGAACTGATGCAGGGCGATGCGTCATTTTCGCAGGTGATCACCAGGGACCGCCTGTCGCGCGTCCATCTCGTCAATGCCGGCCGTCCCGGTTTCGACCGCACGCAATTGCAGTCGCCGCGGATGACGCTTGCGATCGACGCTTTGCTTCGGGTCTATGACCATGTGCTGCTGGACGCAGGCGGCGCGTCCGATCTTCCGGCGGAGCTGTTGACCGCCAACGCGCGGGCGGTGGTCGTGCCGGATGCCGCGATGCCGCAGGGCGCCCGCACGCTGCTGTGCGAGCAGCTCAGGTCCGCGGGCTTTTCCGAGGTGACGATGCTCGACAGGCCGGCGACTGGCGATGCGAGCGAGCCGGGACCGCGCGCCGCTGCTTGAGGCTTCAGCCCATGGCGCGGCGCAGCCCTCGCGCGAGATGGAACAGAGCCTGGTTGCTTTTCACCAGGCGCTTGGCGCGGCTCAGCCCCGCGGTTGCCGCCGCCGCGAGCCTGCCGCGCGAGGTGAGCGGAATAAAACTGTCGAAGATCGGCTCGTCACACTTGCAGAATTGCCGCTTGTAATCATCCGAGCCGATACCGAGATCGAGCGTGCGATAGCCGCGCTCGCCATAATGATCGATGATGTATCCCATCAGGATCAGGCCCGGGCTGTAGTGCGAGCGCGCCGACATCGTGTAGGTGTTGAACATCATCGAGAAGCGATGCCCATCGGCGACGCCGGCAAAGATCGCGATTACCTCGTCGTCGCATTCGAGCGCATGAATGTCGATGACGCGGCCGCCGCCGGGAAGCGCCGCATGGCAGGCCTTGCGCAAAAATTGCTCGACGCCGGGCGCGGCGAAGACGTCGGGAAGGTTTTGTTCGGCCATCCGCATCGGCTTGACGCGAAAGAACCAGTCCAGGAGCCGCTCGATATCGGCATCGGTGCGGGCAACGTGATAGCGATGCCCCGGCGATTGCAGCTTGCGTTCCTTGCTCTTCAGCCGCTTGCGGAACGATTTGCTGATCCGGTTGGTCGCGGGATCGCCGGGAACCATGGGGAGGACGGGGCAGTCATCGACCGAGCGCTGCCCCGGCAGCATCGCCAGCGGGTTGAGGAAATCCTGCCAGTGCCGCGGCTGCCGCCTCAGCACGAGCAGGTCGGCTGCTGCTTTTGCGCGCAGTTGCGAGAGCAGGGCGTCGAGATCGGGAGCCGTCACCTCCCGGGCGTAATCGCGATCCCACAGGGCCATGTTGAAATTGGCGTGCTTGCCGCCCATGAAACCGGCCACGCGAACGCCACGGGCGTTGCGGGTCGTGAGCGGCAACAGCAGCAAGGGCTGGCCGTCGCTGTCATGGACCGTCACGATGAAGGGAAGGGCATTCTCGCGCGCGCCGACCTCGCGCTGCCAGGCCGCGAGCAGATCGAAGCGCTGATAGGGCGTGGCCAATTGCCGGGCTTCGAGCTGACGCCAGGTCGGCTCGGCCAAGGAGAGATCGCTGAGAATGTCGACCCGCGGGAGGCGGCGGATCTTCGGCCGCGCTGGCGCCTCTGCCGTCCGGCTTTCGATCGCCACAGCGATGGTCATCGCGAAACCTTCAGGAAAAAATTTACGTTTTTCGTCTTCGGCCGACCTTTGCAAAGAAGTGTCAACAAAGGGTAATGACGGTTCGGCCGGGGGCCGGTGCAAATCGGAGGCTCGAGGGGGCGAAGCTTGCCATCTGACAATCGACTCCTGACCAGCCTGAAGCTGGAACTCGCCTATTTCGGCGGACAAGCCTGGCAGCACCGCAAGGTCGGAGGCGCCGGCGTGATCCTGCGCTTCGAGCGCGTGATTGCGCGGCGGGCCGCGCCCTTTCGGCCGCTCAAGGCCCATGAGATCACGCCACGATTCCTCGATCGCGCGATCCGGGCGCTGAAGCGCTGGAAATATGATTTCGTCACCATGGACGAAGCGTGCCGGCGCGCAGTGATCCTGCCGCAACCCCGCCGCTTTGTCTGTCTCACCTTCGACGGTGGCTACAAGGATGTCGCAAAGTCCGCCTATCCGATCCTGGCGCATCACCGAGTGCCGTTCACCATCTTTGTGCCGACGGCTTTTCCCGATGGCGTGGGCGAGGCGTGGTGGCTCGCGCTGGAAAAGATCATCGCCAAGGAAAATCGCCTCAGCCTGATGATCGATCAGACCGAGCGACATCTCGGCATTCGTTCGCTCGCCGAGAAAAACCAAGCATATGGATTCCTCTCGGGCTGGCTGCGCCAATTGGCGCCGGCTGCTCTTTCGGCCGCCACCGGCGATCTCTGCAGGCGTTACTCGGTCGATCTTGCCGCGCTCACGCGCGAGGCCATGATGGATTGGGCCGATTTATCCGGACTCGCCGCCGATCCACTGGTGACGATCGGCTCCGCCACGGTGAATTATCCGGTCCTGTCGAACCTCAGGGATGGCGACGCCTGGCGCGAGATGACGATGGGCAAGGCGGTCGCGGAGTCCGCGTTCCAGCGCGAGGTGAAGCATTTGGCTTTTCCGTTCGGCGACCGCAATTCGTTTCGCCGCGCCCATGTGGTGATGGCGGAAGAAGCAGGGTTTGCAAGCGCGGTCTCGACCATCCCCGGCATCGTGCATAGCGCTGGCCGCACCAATCTGCACGCACTGCCGCGGATCGCCTGGGACGGACGGATGAAGTCGCTGCGCGCCATGCGCGTCGTTGTTTCGGGAGCGACATTTGCGCCGGTGCGGCCGACGCGGAAAACGGAGATCTGAAGTTCAAACGTCGGGGCGCGACATCCAGCTCACGATCGGCATCGCCGGCAATACCCAGCCCATGCCCGCCGCCACATAGAAAATCGCCTGCAACAGGCCCGAGCGCTCCAGCCACGGCACCTGCGCGACCGCCATGGCCGTAAGCGCCCAGATTGCGGCGAGCACGATCAGGGCGATGGCTCCAAAGAATTTGCGGGTGCGGATGGTCATGCGGAAATGTGCGGGACGCCTGGAAGTGCGGCTTGCGCCGATGTTGCGGCGAACTATAAGGGCAGCGGCAATTCATTCAAGTTCCGGTTGGTATGACGGCTACTCCTTCTCAACAGACCGCTTCGGGTCGCGCCATCCGGGTGTGGCTGTTTTCGGTCGCGGCCCTGATCGCGCTGATGGTGCTGGTGGGCGGGGCGACCCGGCTCACCGAATCCGGACTCTCGATCACCGAGTGGAAGCCGGTGACCGGCGCGCTGCCGCCGCTCAGCCAGCCGGAATGGGAGCAGGCATTCGATGCCTACAAGCGCATTCCGCAATATCGCGCGCTCAACGCCGGCATGACGCTTGCGGAGTTCAGGACGATCTTCTGGTGGGAATGGAGTCATCGGTTGCTCGGGCGCGCGATTGGCCTCGTCTATCTGCTGCCGTTCCTCTATTTCCTGTGGCGCGGCGGGTTGGCTTCGGAACTGAAGCGGCGGCTATGGCTGATCTTCGGTCTCGGCGCGTTGCAGGGCGCGGTCGGCTGGTGGATGGTGGGCTCCGGCCTCTCCGAGCGCACGGAAGTTTCGCAATACCGGCTCGCCACGCATCTGGTGCTGGCGCTGCTCATCTTTGCGGCCGTCGTCTGGACGTTGCGCCGGCTTGGTGACCGTCCCCCGATCGCGGCGCGGCCCCGGCTGAAAATCACGGCGGCCGTGCTACTCGCTTTGACCTTTGTGCAGCTCTATCTCGGTGGGTTGGTCGCGGGCCTGCGTGCGGGGCTCGCCTACAACACCTGGCCGCAGATCGACGGTTCGTTCATTCCGGCAGCGGCGCGGTTGTGGTTCGAGCAACCCTGGTGGCGCAATCTCTTTGAGAACCCGCTCACAGTGCAGTTCGAGCACCGCATGACGGCTTATATGCTGTTCCTGCTGGCGATTTTTCACGCGTTCGACGCCGGTCGCTCAGGCGTCGACCGGGGCGCGATCAAGGGCGCGTTTTGGCTCCTCGCCGTGGTCACATTGCAGGCGATGCTCGGCATCCTGACCTTGCTGAACCAGGTTCCGATCGACCTCGCATTATCGCATCAGGCGACAGCCATCGCGGTGCTGACGCTGGCGGTCATCCAGGCTGAACGGCTTACGGCCAGGCAAGCAGCGACGGCGCAGCGGATTGCGGCGCCGCTGGCGCAGGCCGGCTAGCATCAGCAATAGCCATAGACGCCGCAGGCATAGGGCAGACGCCAGAAATAGCTGGGGTAGGGGCCGCCGCCGTAATAGGCGCCCTGATAGTCATAATCGAAGGCACGGCCATAATAGCCCGGCAGTGCCGACGAGCCCGGCAGGATCGGGGTGGTCGGGGGCGAGATCAGCGCGGGATCTTCCACACGGTTTGGGGGAGCCGGGTACGGAGCATAGGCCTGCGGCGGCGCGTAGCGGCGCTGGTAGACCGGCAGGTCGGCGCCCCACGCCGTGCCGGTCACCGCGACGCTCAGCAAGCCCGGCAGTGTCCACCGCAACATCGCTTCGCTCCGAATCCTGTCCATGACGCGCCAATGCGCGCCGGACATGCTTGCCGAGTGTGGTGAACAGAACGTTAACGCCACCACGGCCCGGCGGGACGGCGTTTGATCGAGATGGTCGCCATCCCGCGCGCGAAGTTACCCGCTCAAGGCCTGGTCAAGGTCGGCGATGAGGTCTTCCTTGTCCTCGATTCCGATCGACAGACGCACGATGTCGGGGCCGGCGCCCGCTTTCACCTTGGCAGCATCGTCGAGCTGGCTGTGGGTGGTGGAAGCCGGATGGATCACCAGCGAGCGCGTATCGCCGACATTGGCCAGATGCGAGAACAGTTTCAGGTTCGAGACCAGATCGACGCCGGCCTGATAGCCGCCCTTGAGCGAGAAGGTGAAAACCGCGCCCGCGCCCCGCGGCGCATATTTGCGCGCGAGGTTGTTGTATTTGTCGCCCGGCAGTCCCGCATAGTTCACCGAGGCCACTGCCGAATGTCCGTGCAGGAATTCGGAGATCGCCTTGGCATTCTCGCAATGCTTCTGCATGCGCAGCGGCAGCGTCTCGATGCCGGTGAGGATCAGGAACGCGTTGAAAGGCGATAGCGCGGGCCCGAGATCGCGCAGGCCGAGCACGCGACAGGCGATCGCAAACGCGAAATTACCGAAGGTCTCCTGGATCTTGATACCGTGATATTCGGGCCGCGGCTCGCTCAGCATCGGATATTTGTTGCCCTTCGACCAGTCGAAGGTGCCGGCATCGACGATGAGGCCGCCGAGCGAGTTGCCATGGCCGCCCAGGAACTTGGTCAGCGAATGGACGACGATATCGGCGCCGTGATCGATCGGCTTGATGAGGTAGGGCGTTGCCAACGTGTTGTCGACGATCAAGGGCACGCCGGCCTTGTGGGCCACGGCCGCGACCGCCTCGATATCGGTGATGGTGCCGCCGGGATTGGCGATGGATTCGATGAAGATCGCCTTGGTGCGCGGGCTGATGCCGGCCTCGAAGCTTGCGATGTCGTCGGTGTCCGCCCACACCACGTTCCAACCGAAGCTCTTGAAGGCGTGGTTGAACTGGTTGATCGATCCGCCGTAGAGTTTTCGCGCGGCGACGAACTCGTCGCCCGGCGCCAGGAGCTGCTGCAGCACGACGACCTGGGCGGCGTGGCCGGAGGCGACCGCGAGCGCCGCGGTGCCGCCTTCGAGCGCGGCGACGCGCTCTTCGAGTACGGCGTTGGTAGGGTTGCCGATCCGGGTATAGATGTTGCCGAACGCCTGCAGCCCGAACAGCGAAGCGGCGTGATCGGCGTCGTTGAAGACAAACGACGTGGTCTGATAGATCGGTGTAGCGCGCGCGCCCGTGGTGGGATCGGGCTGTGCGCCGGCATGCACGGCAAGAGTCGAAAATCCCGGGACACGATCGTTCATTGTGTTTCCTTTTCAGGCAAATGTTGCCGGCGGACGGCCGGCGCCGCGCGGGGTCTTGTATGCGAGGGGGCAAGGGCGCGCTTCCTCGTATCGGAGGACAATCGCGTCACGCCGAAGCGGCGTCAAGGCGACTTGATGGCCCGAGCCAGCTTCCCCATGATGGCGCCTGATGCCGTGATTTCGAAACGATCGTTTCGCAATGGCGTCAGGAGACCTCGTTACGGTCTTTCGCCGCGCGGTCGGAGGCTGTCGTTGCGCCGCCGCCCAGGCTCATCCGGTTGAGCGAGAGCCGCATGCCCTGGGTGGGGAGCGGTGCACGCTTGGAAGAGATAGTGCGGGAGTTGACGCCCATCCAGGAAATCTCCGATGACAAGCGCCCCCATTCGATCTTCGGGCAGCGGTTCATCACCACCCTGATCCCGGCAGCCTCCGCCCGTTCCGCCGCGTCGTCGTCGCGCCCGCCGAGCTGCATCCAGATCACCTTCGGAAGCGGCGAGAGTTTCAGCGCCTCCTCGACGACAGGCATGATGTGGGCAGAGCTGCGGAAGATCTCGACCATGTCAATGGGGCGGCCGATGGCGGCGAGCGAGCCGACGAAGGGTCGGCCGAGCAGGCTCTTGCCGACATGGCCGGGATTGACCGGGATCATGTCATAGCCGCGCTGCAGCAGATATTTGAATGCGAAATAGCTCGGTCGGACATTGATGGGCGAAGCGCCGACCATGGCGATCGACTTCACGCCGTTGAGGATGCCGCGGATATAGTCGTCGGGGTAGCTGTCGTGATTCATGTGCTGTTTTTCCGCGTCATTGCAAGCGATCCGGACTGTGTCCAGCAAGGCCGCCTGGATTGCTCCGGAGCCTGTCATCGGGCCGCTGCAATGACGGAATTATTCATCCCGCCATTTCGGCTCGCGCTTTTCGATGAAGGCGCCGATGCCTTCGATGGCATCGAAGGCCATCATGTTCTCGGTCATGACTTCCGCCGTCAAGCGATAGGCGTCGGCAAGGCTCAGCTCCGCCTGCCGGTAGAAGGCCTGCTTGCCGATCCTGATGGCGAACGCGGACTTGCGCGCGATCTTTTGCCCGAGTGCAATGGCGGCGTCACGCTCCTGGCCGGCGGGAACGACGTGATTGACGAGCCCGATCTCGCGGGCGCGCTGGGCTGAGATCATCTCGCCCGTCATCAGCATCTCCATGGCGTGCTTGCGCGCCACGTTGCGCGACAGCGCCACCATCGGAGTTGAGCAGAACAGGCCGTTGTCGATGCCTGACGTGGCGAAGCGGGCGGCATCGGAAGCGACCGCAAGATCGCAGCTTGCCACAAGCTGGCAGCCGGCGGCGGTGGCGATGCCCTGGACTGCGGCGATCACGGGCTTCGGAAGATTGACGATCGCCTGCATCATGGCGCTGCAGGCGTTCATGGTGTTGGCAAAATAGGCGCGTCCGCCGTCGGGATCGCTGCGATGGGAGGTCAGTTGCTTCAGGTCGTGGCCGGAGGAGAAGGCCGGGCCCTTGGCCGCGACGACCAGCGCGCGGACGGCCTGGTCGGCGGCGACCTCGTCGAGCGCCGCATGCATTGCCGCAATGACTTCCTCCGACAACGTGTTGCGCGTCGCGGGGCGATTGAACGTGATCAGTGCGATCGAGCCGACATTCTCGCGCAAGAGGAGCGGGGCGTCTTCGAGCGATGCGCGTGCGGCTTGGGCGGGCATGGATAAATTCCGTTTGGGTGATGCGCGTAATCTAATGTAACAGACGGACGGAAGCGAGGGGCCGGCAAGGCATGGCAGCAGCGAAAATGAGCGTCGCGGAACTGGAGCAATTCCTCCGCATCGAGTTTCCCCAGGCGTTCGCGGACGGCGCCATCAGGATCGAGAGCGCCGACGGCGAAACCTGTCTGCTTCGGGAACGTTACCGCGACCGCATGCTGCGGCCGGGCGGCACCGTGTCGGGACCGACGCTGATGGCGCTTGCCGATTGCGCCATGTACGTCGTGCTGTTGTCGGCGATCGGCCCGGTCGGGCTCGCGGTCACCACCAATCTCAACATCAACTTCCTGCGCAAGGGCCAGGCGGGACAGGATGTGCTGGCGGCGGCGAAGATTTTGAAGCTCGGCAAGCGCCTTGCGGTCGGCGAAGTCACGCTGCGGTCGGGCGATTCACCCGATCCGATCGCCCATGTGACCGCGACCTACTCCATTCCAAATCAATAGGGTGCCCGGAGGTATTATTGCACCATATTTCCAACCCGCTGTTTTATCAATATAATCCGGCCCCATTCGGCATTGACGTCAGCGGGGCCGTTCTCTAGAAAGCCGCCCAGGTCGGCGTGCGCCTGGCGCGCCGATTTTCTTTTCAGGGCACATCACATGAAAACCTTTTCGGCAAAGCCTGCCGAGGTGACGAAGAAGTGGGTCGTGATCGACGCCAAGGGGCTGGTGGTCGGTCGTCTCGCTTCGCTGGTCGCCATGCGGCTGCGCGGCAAGCACCTCCCGACCTACACGCCCCATGTCGACTGCGGCGACAATGTCATCATCGTCAACGCCGCGCACGCGGTACTGACCGGTCGCAAGCGCGAGCAGAAGGTCTATCACAAGCACACCGGCTATGTCGGCCACGTCAAGGAACGCACGGCGCGCGAGATTTTCGAGAGCCGTTTTCCCGAGCGCGTGCTGGAGAAGGCCGTCGAACGCATGATCCCGCGCGGCCCGCTCGGCCGCCGCCAGATGGGCAATCTGCACGTCTACCCGGGCGCCGAGCATCCGCACGACGCGCAGCGGCCGGAGAAGGTTGATGTCGCCAAGATGAACCGCAAGAACATGAGGGCCGCATAACATGGCCGAAAGCATGCAATCGCTCGACCAGCTCGCGCAGCTCAAGCCGGCCGCTCCCGAAGCGCCGAAATACGTCAAGAAGGTCGACAAATACGGCCGCGCCTATGCCACCGGCAAGCGCAAGGACGCGGTCGCCCGCGTCTGGGTCAAGCCGGGCTCCGGCAAGATCTCCGTCAACACCCGCGACGTCGAAATCTATTTCGCCCGCCCGGTGCTGCGCATGATGATTCAGCAGCCGCTGGTCGCGGCCGCCCGCAACGGCCAGTACGACGTCATCTGCACGGTCGCCGGCGGCGGCCTGTCGGGCCAGGCCGGTGCCGTTCGTCACGGCATCTCCAAGGCGCTGACCAATTTCGAACCGGAGTTGCGCGGCGTGTTGAAGAAGGGTGGTTTCCTCACCCGCGACTCCCGCACCGTCGAGCGCAAGAAGTACGGCAAGGCCAAGGCGCGCAAGTCGTTCCAGTTCTCCAAGCGCTGATCGCCTTCCTCTACAGCGAACGCGGGTTCCAAAGGGCGCAGATGTTGCGCCCTTTTTGCTGGGTGATTGCTGACAAATTGATCCAGTTTTTCCTGAAAACTTGGCTGTGAACGAAAACCGATTTCGAACGCGGCCCTCCCTAGAATGCGCAATTGATGAAGCGCGCAGGTCTAATCCGGGCCAACCGGATAGCTTGCATCAACCGGGGAATGGGCGAATGTCGCTCGACAGCATCACGCTTTATTTCATCGCCACCATGGTCGCGGCGCTGCTCGGCGCCATGCTGCTTTTCTTTGGAAAGCAGGAGAACGATCCCGCGCTGAAATGGTGGGGCACCGCCTATCTGCTCGGCGCGGCGTCGGTCGCCGGCTGGACGCTCGCCGGCCATATGCTGACCAACATGGCTTCGCTGGCGCTCAATGCCGTCGGCTTCATCGCCTGCGGCATGGTCTGGAACGCCTCGCGCGTGTTTCATGGCCGCAAGCCCAACCTGCCCGGGCTGGTCTTGGGTGCGATCGCCTGGTTCGCCACCGCCATGACGCTCGACCCCGAGGACTCCGCGCTGCGGCTGACCATTGGCGCTGCGATCGTGGCGGTCTATGCCGCCTTGACCGCAACGGAGCTGTGGTCGGAGCGGCGCAAATCGCTGAAACGGCGCTGGCCTGCTTTCGCGGTCCCGGTGCTGCACGGCTGCGTGCTGATGCTGCCTATCCTGCTCGGCGATCTGCTGCGGCCGGATGAGCATTTTGGCAACAGCGTCTGGGTCACGGTGTTCTCGATCGAGCTCGTGCTCTATGCCGTCGGCACCGTCTTTGTGATCTTCATGCTGGTGTCGGAGCGCACGGTCACCGCACACAAGAATGCGGCCTCGATGGATCCCCTGACCGGCATGCTCAACCGCCGCGGTTTTTCCGAGGCCTGCTCGCGGGTGATCGAGCGCGAGGCCAATGCCGGGCGTCCGGTCACGGTGCTGATCTTCGACATCGATCATTTCAAGGGCATCAACGACCGCTTCGGCCATCCCGCGGGCGATGAGCTCTTGAAATTGTTTTCGACGATCGTGATGAACAATCTGCGCATCACCGATCTTTCGGGCCGGATCGGCGGCGAGGAGTTCGCCGCGCTCCTGCCGTGCTCGCTGGAAGAGGGCGTGCTTGCCGCCGAACGCGTCCGCGAGGCGTTCGAAGCCTCCGGCATCACCTGCGAGGAAGGCCCGGTCGATACCACCGTCAGCATCGGCGTTGCCGGAGGTCCTGCCGGCACCGAGCTCGAGGTGCTGCTCGCCTCGGCCGACACCGCGCTCTACCAGGCCAAGCGCGGCGGCCGCAATCGGGTCGAAGCAGCAGAGGAGCTGCCCTTGTCGCTGGAGCATTGGCGGCGGCGGACGGCCGGTCTCAAGGCGCCGCCGCGTCCGTCTCCCGCGACCGCATCCCCTTGAAATAGTCGATCATCACCTTGACGATCGCCATGAGCGGCAGGGCGAGCGCCAGGCCCCAGATGCCGAAGACCACGCCGAGCAGGATCTGGAAAGCAAACAGCGTGGCGGGTGGAATGTCGAGCGCCTGGCGCTGGATGACCGGTGTCAAGACGTAGCTCTCCAGCGCGTGCACGCCGAGAAACAAGACGAACGCGCTCGCCGCCGCCACCCAGCCCGTGGCGAGGCTCGCCAGCACGACGATCAGGCCGCCGATGAGCGCGCCGACCGTCGGAACGAAGGCGAGCAGACCGGCCTGGATGCCCAGAATGAACGAGCTGGGGATGCCGATCAGCTCGAGCCCAATCCAGGTAACGGCAAAGACCGCGAACATGGTCAGGAGCTGCGCCAGCAGCCAGCGCTCCAGCGTTTCGGCGATGTGGTCGACGATCGCAATCGCCTGCGTCCGATATGCCGAGGGCGCCATGAAGATGAGCCCATCGCGGTAGATTGAAGGCTGCGCGGCGAAGGCGAGCCCGAGAAAAAGCACTATGAAGAAGTTGCCGACGGCGCTCACAGTGCCGAGCAGCACTTTCAAGGTTTGGCTCACGATCGCACCGCCGCTGGAGGCCAGCGTGCTGGCGCTCGGCAGGTTGCGCGGCGCCGTTGTGGTTGTCCCCGGCGTGGCCGCGGCAGCATCGGCTGCCGGCTCGGCGGCATTGCCAAGCTCGAAATAGCTGGTGTCGACCCCGTTCTTCTCGAGGAAGGCCTTGACGGTGCCCAACTGCGATTTGATGGTGTTGCTGAGCACCGTCGCCTGTTGCGCGATGGTGGCGCCGCCGAGCACCAGCACGCCCGACAGCAGCACCGCGAGCGTCAGGCAGACGATCATCAGCCGCAGCGGCTGCGGCATGCGCACGATCCGGCCAAGCAGATGGGTCATGGCGTTGAGGCCAACACCGAGCAGGATGCCGGCGAAGATCAGAAACAGCGTCGCTGCAAAATGCCAGGCAAACCATAGCAGCGAGGCGAACAGCACGACCGCCACGCCGCCGACCGCGATCGCCCACGCCAGATCGTTGCGCGCCAGCAGGCGCCGATCGCTCGATTCAGTCATGGCGATTCCCGCGTGCCCCCAACTGCCGATACCACTCAATCGGCAAATTCGCCCGGGATCAAGCGGCGCAGCACGCGCCGGTTTGACGCTGGCCGGGCAGAAGCGGGATGACAAACCCTCATCCGTCCCCTGAGATAATTGCAGGGCAGCGACGTCCTCGGAATGTTGATCGGGCGCCGCGACGCAGGCATGATGGGCCGCTGATGAGGCAGGAGATTTGAGCCAGGGCAATGCGGAGGAAGCCGGTCGTCGGTGTGATAGGCAATGCCACGCGCATGGAAAATAGATTTCCGGTGCAGGTGGTGGGTGAACGCAATCTTCGCGCGGTAGCCCAGATTGCGGGCGCACTTCCGCTGATGTTCGCAAGCTGCCCCGAGATCACCGACATCGGCGCGCTGCTCGACGTGGTTGACGGCATCGTGCTGACCGGCGCGCGCGCCAATGTGCACCCGACGCGCTTCAACACCGAGCCGCACAAGAGTCACGAGCCCTACGACGTCCTGCGCGACGAGGTGGCGCTCGCGCTATCGGAGGCCTGCGTGGCCCGCGGCATTCCGCTGTTCGGCATCTGCCGCGGCTTGCAGGAGATGAACGTCGCCTTCGGCGGCTCGCTGCATCCGGAAATCCGGGATTTGCCGGGTCGGATCAATCATCGCATGCCACGCATCGAGACCGGGGAAATTCACCCCGATCCGGCCGTGGTGTTTGCCGACCGTCACGATGTC
>JAFAUV010000446.1 GCA_019243075.1 Bradyrhizobium sp. | reverse complement strand
CGGGCATGCCGTCGTCGCGCTTCCAGGTGCCGTAGTCCTGATGCCACTGCCAGACGTCGCCCGTGAAGGCCGCCTTGGCGTTGATCTTGAACTGATGCATGTAGACCTTCTCGCCGAAGATCTGCTCGATCGGCTCGATCATGCGCGGATGCGCGCCGAGCACGCCAAAGGCTTCGTTGTAGAGATGGGCCGCAAAAGCGGTGCGCGGCGCGCCGCTCTTCTCGCGCCAGACTTCGGGGCGGTTGGCGTCGTAGATGTTGATGGCCTCCCGCGCCAGGAAATCGACTTCTTCCTGGCTGAACAGCTCGGGCAGAAACAGCCAGCCTTCGCGATTGAAATGCTCGATCTGCTGTGGCGTGAGTTTCATGGTGCATTCCTCGTTCCATTTGCTTGAATTTTTTTCCTGGTGATGAGAGCGCGGAACGCGCGCCCCGAACCTCGAGGGAAAGCCGCCGCTTCGCGGCTCATTTTGGGATCACGTTCGTTGGTCGTTAGGCCGCTTCGTCGATGGCCCTCAGCCTCTCTTCTGTCCGTCGTCCCGCACTCCGCGCATGCGCCGATGCCGCGCCTTCCGCGGCCGTTGCATTGCCGGCAAGAATCGCACCTGCGATCGCCTCGTGCTCGCTCCAGGCGCTTTCGCGGTAATCGAGCTCGGCGAGCACGGTGGCCATCGAGCGGCGCATGTGCGGCCATTGCGGCGCCATCATCTCCTCGATCGCGGGATTGCCGGAGAGGCGGTAGATCGCGCTGTGAAAATCCACATCGAGCGCGATCAGCCTGGCAAGCGGTGTCTTCCTGTCGATGGCGCGCCCGGCCCGCAGCGCCTGCTCGAGCTGCGCACGTCCGGCGGCGTCGGCCTTCGATCGTTCGGCGGCAAGGCGCGCGGCCAGTGCATCAAGGGCGCCGCGCACTTCATAGAGCTGGCGGATGCGCGCCGGGTCGAGCCCTGTCACTTCAAAGCCGCGGCGGCCGCTTTCGGCCACCAGGCCCTGCCGGTGCAGCAGATGCAGCGCGTGCGACACCGGCTGGCGCGAGACGCCGAGCCTTTCGGCCAATTCGTTCTGACGGATGCGCTGGCCCGGCAACAGCGTACGGTCGATGATCGCGCCCAGAATCCGCGCATAGACCTGGTCGATCAGGTTAGCGAGTGGCTCTAAGGGAATCACCGGCTACTCATTGGAATACGGAATGCCGTATTCGAAAATAATCCAGTGGTGGCGGTCGGTCAAGCCATCCCTTGGCGGGCCAAAGCCGAAACCTCGAGGGGCAGGATCGGGCGCCAGCGGGGTTATCCCGCCAGAAACTCCGTCACGGCCTTCGAAAAACCTTCCGGGTCCTGCTCGAACATCCAGTGAGCGGCGTGCGGGATCACCGCGGTCCTGGCGCCGGCGATGTGTTGGGCGAGCACCCGCCACATCACCGAGAGCGAACCTCTGGTAGCGGCGCCGCCGATCAACAGCGTCGGTGTCTTGATCGCCAGCGCGTCCGACTTGCTGTAGGGCCTGCGCGCTTCGTGCGCCTGGCCGAGAAACGTGAAAACATTGTCGCGCAACTGCTGCTTCGCTGCGGCGGGCAAGCGCCGCCAGGTAGCTTCGCCGTCGATGCTGTCGACAAAGTTCTCCAGCGCGCCCTCGATGTCGCCGGCCCGGACCTTGCCGACGGAAACCAGCGTCCGCGCCGCCAGCGCCGAGGGCGCGTCGGGCGCGGCGGCCGGATCGAGCGTGGCGTCAAGATCGCCGCCGGGCTCGGCGAGGATCACCTTGCGCAGCAGATCCGGTCGCTGCTGCGCGAGGCGGAAAGCGATATGGCCGCCACGGGAATGGCCCATCAGGTCGACCGGCTTCGGATTGACCTGCTCGATGAAGGCGATCATGTCGGCGACGTGCCGCGCCATGCGGTAGTCGCCGCCGAGGCCGTCCCAATGTTCCGGAAAGAAATGGCGCAGGCTGACCGCGATCACGCGGTGCTTTTTCGACAGCGGCCCGAGCACGGCATACCAGGTGCGGAAATCGCCGAGCGTTCCGTGCACGCAGACCAGCGGGTGGCCTTGGCCCACTTCGAGATAGGCCATGTCATATCCGTCGAGCTTGATGGTCTGCATGTTCAGCCCGCCAGGAATTCCAACACGATTTCAGAAAATGCCTGCGGCGCCTGCTCGAACATCGGATGCGTGGTGTTCGGAATGAGAGCGAGTTTCGCGTTCGGCACATGCGCCGCCAGCGCGTGCAGCACCTTTGGCAGCAGCCCCTTGGTGTTGGCGCCGCCGACGAACAGCGTCGGCATCCGGATCGATTGCGCATCGGCCTTCGAAAATCCGGGCCGGCCGTCGCGAACCTGTCCGATCAGCGTGGTGGCGTTGTCGATCAGGCCCTGCTTCATCGGCGGCGGCAGCCGTTGCCAGCGGCCCGCCCCTTCGAGCGTGTCGACAAAGAATTCAAGCCCGCCCTCAATGTCGCCCGCAGCGATCTTGCCCGCGGCGGCCGTGAAGCGCGCCAGCAGCGGCGAGGGGCCGCCCTTGTACTCGGGATCGAGTGTCGCATCGAGTTCGCCGCCGGGTTCGGCCAGGATCAGTTTGCGGACCAGGTCCGGCCGGCGCTGCGCGAGGCGGAAGCAGATGTGTCCCCCACGCGAATGGCCGAGCAGATCGACCGGACCCGCATCGAGCTTCTCGATGAAGGCGATGAGATCGTCGACATGCTGCGCGATCGAATAGGTGTTGCCTTTGCCGTCCCAGTGCTCGGGGAAGAAATGCCGCAGGCTGACGCAGATCAGCCGGTGCTTGGTGGTCAACGGGCCCAGCACGCAGCCCCAGATGCGGAAGTCGTTGAGCGAGCCATGCACGCAGACCAGCGGCGGGGCGCCTTGCGCCTCGCCCACGTCGAGATAGGCCATGTCGTATCCGTTGACGTGAAGGGTCTGCATCGGGGCTCGCGGGAGGGACGGGAAAGCTGGAACCGGGCTGTGCAAGATTCCCGGAATCCGGGTGGATCGCAACTATTTCCGAGACTAGATTCCAGGCCGGAGCCTGGACATGGGGCACGCGATATTGGAGCAAGCCATGACCGACCAGCATTATGCATTGTTCGAGACCGCGATCGGCATCTGTGGCATCGAATGGGGTCCGCGCGGCATCAACGGCGTGCAATTGCCGATGGGCGATGAGGCAAAGACCCGCGCCCGCATTCGCCAGCGCCACGACGACATCGGAGAAGCCAGCCCGACCGCCGACGTGAAGGCCGCGATCGGTCGCATTGTGGACCTGCTTGCAGGAAAACCCGACGATCTCCAGGACATTCCGCTCGATCTCGACGGCGTGCCGGAGTTCAACCGCGGCGTCTACGACATCGCGCGCCGAATCCCGCCGGGCCAGACCACGACCTATGGCGACATCGCCAAGAAGCTCGGCGGTGTCGAGCTGGCGCGCGATGTCGGCCAGGCGCTCGGCCGAAACCCGTGCCCGATCGTGGTCCCCTGCCACCGCGTGCTCGCAGCCGGCAAGAAGCCGGGTGGATTTTCCGCACGAGGCGGCGTGTCGACGAAACTGAAGATGCTCGCGATCGAGGGCGCGGTGGTGAACCACACCCCGAGCCTGTTCGATTGAACGACATAGCGCGTCGGGGCCGCCGGGCGAGCCAATCGCGAAGCGGTGCCGCGATTCGCGCTGAGGGCGATGCACGCCCAGCGCGAAGTTGGGCGATGACGTTCATCAACATTGCCGAAGAGTCTTCACTGCGTTCATCAACATTGCCGCAGGCGCAGTGACGTTCATCAATATTTACAGGAATTCAGAATTGACGATGCATGCGCCTCATCGCGTTGCGGTCTCGCCACATCGCATTGGAATCAAAAACTCATAAACAACCTGTGATTGGGCGCCGCGACGTTTTGTGGATTACTTGCGCCACTTCGCAATCTTGTAGTCACACAGGGTCTTCGGGTCTCGATCTCGGTCTCGGGTCGAACGTGGCATGGTGTTGCGTGACATACGGCAACGCATTTGGAGCGAGTTAAATGAGAAGGGTCTTCGTCGGCATAGCTGGTGCGGTGGTGTCGAGTCTGTCGGTTCAAGCGAGTGCAGCTGATCTGCCGGCGAGGGCCTATTCCACGGCTCCCGCTATGATGTCCTCGATTTATGATTGGAGCGGTTTCTATATCGGCATAAACGGCGGCGGTGGCTCCGCCCACAATTGCTGGAGCCTCGTGGCAGATGCCTTTGGCGATCTGCCCGGGTCTGAAGGTTGCCATGACGCGACCGGCGGCACCGTCGGTGGCCAGATTGGCTATCGCTGGCAATCGGCGAATTGGGTGTTCGGCGTTGAGGGCCAGGGCAACTGGGCTAACTTCAAAGGCAACAATGTGAGCTTGCTGTTTGGACCCGATTCCAACCAGTCGCGCGTGGACCGGTTTGGATTGATCACCGGCCAGGTCGGCTACGCCCTGGACAACGTGCTGTTCTACGTCAAGGGCGGAGCTGCCGTGACCGGCAACAAGTACGATGCCATCAGTGGCATCGATGGGTCGACGCTTGGCTCTGCCAGCGAAACCCGCTGGGGCGGCGCGATCGGAGCAGGTGCAGAACTCGGCTTCGCTCCGAACTGGTCGGTGGGGGTGGAATATAACCACCTGTTCATGGGTACGCACAGCGTCAATCTCACGGACCCGACCGGTGCCTTTTTGGAGACGGAGAGCATCAGTCAGGACGTCGATATTGGCCTGGTGCGCCTGAACTATCGTTTCGGCGGATGGGGCGCGCCGGTCACGGCCCGCTACTGACGGTTTGACCTCGGTCGATCAGTTGTAGGCAAAGCCAACGGGTCGGAGCGAAGCGCCGCCCGACAACAGGCTCCGCGTGCCCACCATTCCGACCACAACGCGGGTGGTGGGCACGGCGCGATGCGCGTTTGACCACCCTGCAACAACGTCACGCCATCTCGCACATGAACCCATTGCCCTTGCGCTTGATCTTGCCGGATGAGGGCGAGGGAAAATGCGCGGTGCAGCAGAGCGTGTTGGTTTCGCAATAGCGTTCGAGGAAACTGCGTCGGGTCACCGCGGCCTGCTTCGGATCGACGTCGAATTTCGGCGATAGCTCGGGATAGAGTGTCTGCAGCGGCGAGTGCATGAGGTCGCCGGCGAACACGGCATCGTCCTTGCCCTTGCCGAAGGTGAAGGCGACGTGGCCCGGCGTGTGGCCGGGCGTCGGCAGGATGCGGGTGTGGTCGTCGATCGCAAAATCGTTGCCGACGAGCTCGGCGCGTTTGGCCTCGACGATCGGCAGCACGCTGTCGGCAAAGGGCGGCACCTCGGCCTTGGCATTTTGCTCGTGCCAGTAATCATATTCGCCCTTGCCGAACACATAGCGCGCCTTCGGGAAGGTCGGCACCCAGCGGCCGTTCTCCAGCCGCGTGTTCCAGCCCACGTGATCGACATGCAGATGCGTGCACATCACGTAGTCGATGTCGCCGACCGAGAAGCCCGCCGCCTTCAGCGCGCGCATGTAGTTGTCGTCCGTCTTCTGATGCCAGTTCGGACGACCCGGCCGCGGCTTGTCGTTGCCGATGCAGCTGTCGATCAGGATGGTGTGGTGCGGCGTCTTGATGATGTAGGACTGGAAACACAGGATCAGCACGTCGTTGTCGTCGAGCGCGCGGGCTTTCTTCAGCCAGTCCCTGTTTTCGCCAAGCCGTTCCGGCGTCAGGTCGGGAAGCAGCTCGAGCGCCGGAAAGAACGGCACTTCCTGCTCGATGATGCGGTGGATGGTGAGATCGCCGGCAGAGAACTTCAGACTCATCGCACACTCCTGGTTTGGTTTCTTACGCCGCCGGCGGCACCGAAATCTTGACCGACGGCCGCTGCAGCATCTTCTGGTGGAACTTGTCGAGCCTTGGAAACGCCTTGCGCCACCCGCAATCGGCAAAGCGGAAGTCGGCATAGCCGAGCACGCAAACAAGGCCGATCTGCGCAATGGTGAACGGGCCACTAAGGACGTCGTCGCGCGCCTCGAACCGCGCCATGCCGCTCCACGCCCGGTTCCAGTGATCCTCCAACCACGCCTTCCAGCGCAGCGCCTCCGGCCGGGTGATGCTCTCGTAGCGGCACAGCAGCATGGAATCGAGCATGCCCTGCAGCAGCGAATGGTCGCTCTTCACCTTCCAGCGCGTCGGACCGTAATCGGGGATCAGCGAGCCACCGGCGAGCTCGTTGAGATATTCGACGATGACATACGAATCGAGAATGACGTCGCCGTTCCCCAGGATCAGCACCGGCAGCTTCTTCAACGGCGTGATGCGCTGATAGTCGTCGTTCGGCGTGCCCGGCGCGACCGAAGCCGGCACCAGCTCGATCTTGTCGATCAGCCCGAGCTCGATGGCGGCAATGCGGACCTTGCGCGCAAACGGCGAGGCCGGAGAGAAGGTGAGTTTCATGATGGGGCCCTCGAAAGATTCTATCGCTCGTCAAGCCCGGGCATGACGAGTTGTTGTTACCGATGCACGGCAGCAGCCTCACGCCGCGATGATCTCCTGGCGCTGCTCGCCGAGGCCCTCGATGCCGAGCGTGACGACGTCGCCGACATTGAGGAAGGTCGGCGGCTTCATGCCGAGGCCGACGCCGGGCGGCGTGCCGGTCGTGACGATGTCGCCGGGCAGCAAGGTCATGAACTGCGAGACATAGGAGATGCACTTCGCCATCGGGAAGATCATGGTCGCGGTATTGCCGGTCTGGCGACGCTTGCCGTTGACGTCGAGCCACATCCCGAGCTTCTGGACGTCAGCGATCTCGTCCTTGGTCACGAGCCAGGGGCCGAGCGGGCCGAAGGTGTCGTGCGACTTGCCCTTGGTCCATTGGCCGAGACGCTCGATCTGGAAATTGCGCTCGGAGACGTCGTTGCAGACGCAGTAGCCGGCGACGTGGCTGAGCGCGTCGGCTTCGGAGACGTATTTGGCGCGGGTGCCGATGATGGCCGCGATCTCGACTTCCCAGTCGAGCTTGGTCGAGCCACGCGGCTTTTCGACCGGATCGTTCGGGCCGGACAGCGCGGTGTTGGCCTTGATGAAGAAGATCGGCTCGCTCGGGATGTCGGCCCCCGTCTCCTTGGCGTGGTCGGAGTAGTTCAAGCCGATTGCCACGAATTTGGAGATGCCGGTGACGGGGGCGCCGAGCCGCGGCTTGCCCGGGACGGCGGGAAGCGAGGCGGGGTCGAGCGCGGCAAGCCTTTTCAGGGAATCCGGCGCATAGGCCGCGCCGTCGAAATCCCCGATCTGACCCGACAGGTCGCGCAACTGGCCGGATTTATCGATCAGGCCTGGCTTCTCCGCACCCTTTTCGCCATAACGAACCAGCTTCATTTTTCATCACTCCCTTGGGAAAGCCCGGATTTACACGGGATTTTGTTGGGATGCTTCATGGAGCAGGCCGCGACGAAATTCAACTGTCGGCGGCGCAGGGTAGGTGGGCAAAGGCGCGTGAGCGCCGTGCCCACCCTGCGTCAGGCTGGGCCCGTGGCGCCGGGCACGCTGGCGCTTTGCCACCGCTACGATTGCAGCGCGATGAATTTGAACGCCTCGCCGTCGCGCTTGATATGGCCGGCATTGTAATGCCCGCCGATGACGAGCACAGGCCGATCGGCAAAGCGCGAGAACAGCTCGCGCCGTGCCAGCGCGCTCTGCCTGGCATCGGAATCGGCGGTCGACGACCAGTCGAGATGCGCCATCTGGCAGGGGTGATGGGCGACATCGCCCGTGAGCAGGCCCTCCTCGCCGTCGGACCTGATATGGATGCTCATATGCCCGGGGCTGTGGCCGGGGGTGGAGATCATGCTGATCTCGGAGGTCAAGCTCGCGTCACTCGCGATCAGCTCGGCCCGGCCGGCGTCCCAGATCGGCTTCACGGAGTCGGCAAAGACGGCAATATGCGCGGGCTCGACCGAATGGTCGCGCCAATGCTCGAACTCCGTCTTGCCGAACAAATAGCGCGCATTGGCAAAGGTCGGCACCCATTTGCCGCCCACCCATTTGGTGTTCCAGCCGACATGATCGACATGCAGATGGGTGCAGAGCACGGTATCGATGGTGTCGGGCGGAAAGCCGGCGAGCGTCAGCTTCTCCAGGAACGGGTCGTTGCGGTTGTTCCAGGCCGGCACGTTGCGGCCCTGCTTGTCATTGCCGAGCCCGGTGTCGACCACGATGCGGCGCTTGCCGTCTTCCAGCACCAGCGAATGGATCGACATTTTCAGCCGACCTTCTTCGGTGGCGAAATGCGGGATCAGCCAGGGCAGCTTCTGAATTTCCTCGTTGGTCGCGAGCGGCAGGATGAATTTTGCGCTGCCGACGGTCTCGAGCTCGACGATCTTGGTGATCCTGACCTTGCCGACCTTCCACTGCATGCTCGCCCCCAACTTACTTCGCGCAATCGACAATGACGGTGCCGAGCTTGTCGCCCTTCTC
>JAFAUV010000055.1 GCA_019243075.1 Bradyrhizobium sp. | reverse complement strand
GTCGCCGATGTCGGACAGGCGGCGAAGGATTGGCCGCAGCTCAACTTCATCATCTATCACTCGGCCTATCGACATGTCGGCGGCGACCCGAAGGTCGCGCTCGCCGAGTTCGAGCGCACCGGCCGCATCGCCTGGACGAGCGACCTCGCCGATATTCCGGCGCAGTACGGCGTCAACAATGTCTATGGCGATGTCGGCCAGCTCTTTGCGACCACGCTGGTTGCCGAACCCAATGTCTGCGCCGCGCTGATGGGCACGCTGATCAAGGGGCTTGGCGTCGATCGCGTCTGCTGGGGCACGGACGCGCTCTGGACCGGGGCGCCGCAATGGCAGATCGAGGGCCTGCGCCGGCTGGAAATTCCCGAGGTGATGCAGAAGAAGTTCGGCTTTGCCCCGCTCGGCCCCGCCGACGGCCCGGTGAAGACAGCGATCTTCGGCGACAACAATGCTCGCCTCTACAATATCCAGCCCAAGCGCGCGATGCTGGAATTGAAGGGCGACCGCTTCGCACTGATGAAGGAGAAATACGAGAAGGCCGGCGCGGAGCCTTCACACACGCGATACGGTTATGTCGTGCCGAGCGGGGAGATCGATCACTCGGTGTTCGTGTAGCCTCGCCATCTTCGTCATTGCCCTCGTAGCGAAGCAATCCGGCTCCTGCCGGCGTCCGGACCGTATCTGCTTCGCCGCACTGACGGCGCGGCTCCCTACCTGGTTTCGTCCGGATGCCGGTGCACCGGATCGATCCACAGCACGGTCTCCGGCTTCTCGACCGGCTCGATGTCGAGGTTGATCGCGACCGCCTCGCCGTCCGAGCGCACCAGCACGCATTCCAGCACCTGGTCCGGGCTCGCATTGATCTCCTGGTGCGGCACGTAGGGCGGCACGAAGATGAAATCGCCGGGACCGGCTTCCGCGGTGAATTGCAGACGCTCGCCCCAGCGCATCCGGGCCCTGCCCTTCACCACATAGATGACGCTTTCGAGATGGCCGTGATGATGCGCGCCAGTCTTGGCGTCCGGCCTGATGGTGACGGTCCCCGCCCAGAGCTTCTGCGCGCCGGCGCGGGCAAAATTGATGGCGGCCTTGCGGTCCATGCCCGCCGTCGAGGGCACGTTGGAATCAAGCTGGTCGCCGGGAATGACGCGGACGCCGTCATGTTTCCAGCGCTCCTCGTCGTCATGATGGTGGGGTTGATCGGAATGGCTGTGATGATGTGAAGCGGACATGACGACGCTTTCCGTTGACTTTGATCGAGTTCCTTCACGCCGACGCTACCGAAATCCCCGCGTTGAGGCCAGCAGTTCCGGAACATTTCGCGGTGGCAGCCGTTGGCTCGTCGTAGAAAGAGGAGGAATTTCATGGGTGCTACCACTGACAAGGTCAAGGGAGCTGCCAACGAGACCATCGGCAAGGCCAAGCAAGGCGTAGGCGAAGCCACCGGTTCCGATCGCCTGCAGGGCGAAGGCGCGGTCCAGGAAATAAAGGGCAAGGGCCAGCAGGCGCTGGGCGATGCCAAAGAGGCTACCAAGGAATCGGTCAATCGCGCGGCGGCGGCTGCGAACAAGAAACTCTAGCCCGCTGGCTGTAGTTTGAGGGAAAAGACCGGTCCGTAGAGGGCCGGTCTTTTTTTGCGCTCCCTTGCGACCTGTTACTTGCGCCCCGTTACTGGCGCCGATGGCTCAGCACGTCGGGATTGACGACGTTGATCGGCTCGCCTGCGGCAAAGCAGAGGATCTGGTCGAAAATATCGGTGAACTGGAGCTCGTACTCGTCGCGGGAGACATAGCCGATATGCGGGGTCGCGACGACATTGTCCAAATTGAGCAGGGGATCGGCGGTGTCGCGCAGCGGCTCCGTCTCGAACACGTCGACGGCAGCAAAACCGGGACGGCCGCTGCCGAGCGCATTCACCAGCGCATTCGGCTCGATCAGTCCGGCGCGGCTGGTGTTGACCAGCGTCGCCGACGGCTTCATCCGCGCAAGATCCTCCGCCGTGACGATGCCGCGCGTCGCATCGACGAGGCGCATATGCAGCGAGATGAAATCGCATTGTTCGAAAAAAGCCGCCTTGCTTGGCGCGGTGTCATAGCCGTCGGCGCGCGCCTTTGCCATGGCCGGCTCTCGCGCCCAGACAAGCACATTCATGCCGAACGCCTTGGCGTAGCCGGCAACGACGGCGCCGATCCGGCCGTAGCCATAGATGCCGAACGTCTTGCCCCGCACGGTCGAGCCCACGCCGAACTGCCAATGGCCGCTCTTCAACGAAATCACCTGTTGCGGGATCATGCGCGCCGCGGCCAGCACCAGGCCCCAGGTCAATTCCGCGGTCGCATAGGACGGCGTATCGGCGTGCTGGCTGGATGCCACGACAATACCGAGCCTCGAGCAGGTATCAATATCGATATGTGGAAACACGCTGCGCTGGCTGATCAACTTCAGCTTCGGCAACCGCTCGAGCAGAGGCGTCCGGATGTGCGTGCGCTCGCGGATCAGCACCAGCGCTTCTGTATCCGTCAAGCGGTCGGCAAGCTTGTCGACGTCCTGTACGTGGTCGTTCCAGATCGTGACGTCATGGCCCTTCAGCTTGGCAAAGCAGTCGAGCGTGCGCACCGTATCGAAATAGTCGTCGAGGACCGTAACCTTCACGATGCGCCCCTTTCAAGCTTTACTTCACGGCGAGCAGTTCGACGTCGAACATCAAGGTCGCGTTCGGCGGAATCACGCCGCCGGCGCCGCGCGCGCCATAACCCAGCGCCGGCGGGATGATCAGGGTGCGCTTGCCGCCGACCTTCATGGTGGCGACGCCCTCGTCCCAGCCGGCGATCACCTGATGCTTGCCGATCGGAAATTCGAAGGGCTCGTTGCGGTCGACGGAGGAATCGAATTTCTTGCCCTTCTGCCCGTTCTCATACAGCCAGCCGGTATAATTCATCACGCAGATCTGGCCTGGCTTCGGCGAGGCACCGGTGCCGGCCTTGGTATCGATGATCTGCAGTCCGGAAGCAGTGGTCAGGGGTTTTCCTGTCGTTTGGGCGAGCGCGCCAACCGGCGCAATAGCGATAACGGCCAGTGCGAACGCGGCCGAGACAAACGGAACTCTCAAATGACGGAAGCGCATCGTTGGCGGTCCCCTGTTCAGTGCGGCAGGCTGTTTAGCGCAAGCGCCACGCGCTTGCCAGCCGGCTTCCGCCCGAGGAACATTCAGTCAACGACGCGGAGCGAGGCCGCGCGCGCCCCAGTTCTCTGACCCCGAAAATTGGAACGATTTATGCGGCGCGGCGTAGCCCTGATGCTTCCGTATTCGCCACGCGGGATCGACGGAGTTGTTCTGATGAACGAGCCCCGTGCTTGGCCGCCGGGCGCGCGCGGGGAGTGCAACATGCCGCTCTATCATTTTGATCTTGTGAATACCAAAACCAATTTCGACGCCGGCGATGCCGATTTGCCCGACGATATCGAGGCGATGGATACGGCCGATTCGATCGCGCGGCGCGTGCTGCGGGAACGGCCCGAAGCGAGGAATGGCCATTACGCGATTCTGGTCACCGACGAGGAAGGGGAAGAGATCTGCTGCCTGCCGCTCGACCTCATCCACTAGCTGGAGCAAGCACAATGGCACATTCAAACCAGGGCATGGCCAGGGATCGCCAGGCGCAGGAGCAGCCGACGGACAAGGCACGCGCCCAGGCCGCTCACAAGAGCGATCCGAAGAAATCGGCGTCCCGCGAAGCGACGCGCGACCCCAAACTCAACGACGCCGAGAAGACGCCCGGCTCGGGCGTGGTGCCGGACGATGATGGCGGTGCCCCGACCGGCTGAGACAGGAACGATTGCCCGCCGTCACGGTTGCCCTGCTGAAAGGCGATGGAGGCGATGGAGGTGCAAATGGCAATGAGTGCTGGAGAAATGGACGCTCGCGAGTTCGGCAATCTGATCGGAAGCGATAAGGTCGAGGGCACTGCGGTGTTCGGCCCCGACGACAGCAAGATCGGCTCGATCGAGCGCGTCATGATCGACAAGATGAGCGGCAAGGTGTCGTACGCTGTGCTCGGGTTTGGCGGCTTTATGGGACTGGGTAACGATCATTACCCCTTGCCCTGGCAGTCTCTGAAATATGACACCCGCCTCGGCGGCTATCGTACCGGTGTCACGGAGAATCAGCTTCGCGGCGCGCCGAAATACCGCGATGACAGGGATTGGAACTGGGGCGATGTCGGCACCACCCGTGCCCTCAATGACTATTACGGTGTGCCGATTGTATGATCTTTCCGACGGCCGGCTTGTTCCCCCGTGAGCCGGCACTGTCCTCTGAAAGCCCCGGTCGCTCGCGCGGCCGGGGCTTTTTTCCGCCGGAATTGATCGAAGGCCGCGTCCCCCGGTTAGGAACCTCGCTCCGGGCAGGCGGTTGGTCGCAAATTACGCGCGAGAGCAATGACGCGCGAGAAACGAGGCTCGCCGTGACGACAATTGACCAAACTGACGCGAGGCTGTTCGCCACCGCGCAGGTCGCAAGACACCCTGTCCACCCGATGCTGGTTCCCGTGCCGATCGTCTGCTTCATCGGTGCGTTGTTGACGGATATCACCTATTGCGCGACCGCCGAGATGATGTGGGCGGACTTCTCGGCATGGCTCCTGGTCGTCGGCCTCATCCTCGGCGTTCTTGCCGCGATCGCAGGCCTCACCGATTTCCTGAGTAACCGCCTGATCCGGGCGCAGGCGCCAGCATGGCCGCATTTGCTCGGCAACCTCGTGGTGCTGGTGCTGGCGTTCTTCAACGTCCTGATTCACACGCGCGACGCCTGGACCTCGGTTGTGCCGACCGGGCTCATTCTGTCCGTCATCACCGCCTTGATCCTGCCCGCCACCGGCTGGCTCGGATGGTCGATGGTTTATCGCCATGGCGTGGGAGTGGTCCGATGACGATGTCTTCACATTTGTTTTGCGCCACCTTCCTGGGTGGTGCGCTGCTTTCGCTGGCGGGATGCAACGACGGCAGTGGCGACCCAAACGCCCAAATCGGGCCCAATCCGCCGCTGCCCGCGTTGCAGCAATATCTGTTGCCGCCGATGCACATCGCAAGGGTGGTCGGATGGAAGCAGGGTGAGACGCCAAAGGTGCCGCAAGAACTCAAGATCGAGGCGCTGGCCACCGGCCTGCAGCATCCGCGCTCGCTCTACACGCTGCCGAATGGCGATGTGCTCGTGGTTGAATCGAAGGCGCCTAAGGGCGCCGCGATCAAACGGCCGAAGGAAATCATCATGGGCTATGTCGAGTCCTGGGCGACATCGGGCGGCAACACCGGCGAGAGCAACCGCATCACCCTGCTTCACGATTCCAATGGCGACGGCGTGCCGGATACGCCCAGCGTCTTCCTCGACCATCTCAACTCGCCGTTCGGCGTCGCGCTGGTCGGCAACGACCTCTATGTCGCCAACACTGACGCGATCGTGAGATATCCCTATCACGACGGCGACACCAAGATCACGGCGCCCGGTGAGACGTTGACACCGCTGCCGGGCGGCCCGATCGACCATCACTGGACCAAGAGCCTGACCGCAAGCCCGGATGGAAAGCTGCTCTATGTCGGCGTCGGCTCCAACAGCAACATCACCGAAAACGGCATGGAGGCGGAGCACAACCGCGCCGACATACTTGAGGTCGATCGCGCGACGGGGCGCTACCGCATCTTCGCGAGCGGCCTGCGCAATCCCAATGGACTGACATTCGAGCCGCAAAGCCACGCCCTCTGGGCGGTGGTCAATGAGCGCGACGAGATCGGACCCGATCTGGTGCCCGACTACATGACTTCGGTGAAGGAAGGCGCGTTCTATGGCTGGCCCTACAGCTATTACGGGCAGAACGTCGATCCGCGCGTGCAGCCGCAGCGGCCGGATCTCGTTGCGAAGGCCATTCCGCCCGACTACGCGCTGAGCTCGCATGTGGCGCCGCTCGGGCTCGCCTTTTACACCGGCACAAATCTGCCCGAGCAATATCGCGGCGGCGCCTTCGTTGGCGAGCATGGGAGCTGGAACCGCCAGGTTCTGAACGGCTACAAGGTGGTGTTCATCCCCTTTAGCAATGGCAAGCCGAATGGGAAGGCGCAGGACGTGGTCACGGGCTTTCTCGACGGCGACGAGCACGCACGGGGCCGGCCAGTGGGATTGGCCATCGACAAAACCGGCGGCCTCCTGATCGCCGACGATGTCGGCAACACGGTGTGGCGAGTCACCTCTTCCGGAACCGGACCATCGCCGGCGGCGCGGCTGTGATGCCGTGCGCCGGCCCACAAAATAGTTCCCATTAAAATCGGGTAATTATCGTTGTAAACACCGTATTCCCTCCCCACGTCCCGACTATGAAGCAGTCGGACATATTCAGGGAAAACGCCGAAAACTGTCTGCAATTGGCGGAGCGCGCCGAAGGCCAGCCGGCCTTCCGCCGCTATTCGCGGATGGCACAGGCGTGGCACGCACTCGCGCTCGAGCAGGATTGGCTGGACGGAGAGATTTCGCCGCTCCACCTGCGTGTGCTGACCCAGTAATTCGCGCCACCCTTATTTCAGTATTGGAGGCAGTGTGATGCGCATGCGGATTGCGTTGGCTGCGCTCGCTGCGGCATTCGGTGTCGCGACCGCTGTTGCGGTGGCGACGACGATCAAGCAGGTGAGAACCGAGACTTCGACGCTTTCGCAGCCGATCTCGCGCAGTTAGGCCTGGTTCCAGATCGTTCAGTCGGTGCGATACCTTCGGGAACCAAGCTCCGCGTTGTGCGTAGCACTCACGCGGGGCTATGACCGAGGTGATCGCATTGGACGCCCGAACCACAGAGCGGAATCCTTCCGCGGAAAAACCAGGGCTGCCGGTGCCGCGGCCCGAACAGTTGCCGCCGCCCAAAGATCGGCCCAAAGATCGTCAGTCGGGCGACAAGCAACAGGAGGCAGCGGCGAAGCCGCCGTCTTCGCTGCGCGACCGGTTGCGTGATCACTGGCGGCTTGCGAGCGTCGCAGCATGCCTTTTGCTGGTTGCGGTGATTGGCGGCCTTGCCTATTGGCTCTCCGTCCGCAATTACGAATCCACCGATGATGCCTTCATTGCGGCGCGCAGTTTCTCGGTCGCGCCGAAGGTCGGCGGCTACGTCACCGACGTTCCGGTCACCGACAACCAGCACGTCAATGCAGGTGAGGTTCTCGCCCGGATCGACGATCGCGACTACAAGATCGCCGTCAACCAGGCACGGGCGCAGGTGGCCGTGGCACAGGCCAATATCGACAATATCCAGGCGCAAATCGACAGCCAGCACGAACAGATCAAACAAGCGCAGGCGCAATTGGATCAGGCCAAGGCGCAATTGCAATTCGCGCAAGAGGAGGAAGCCCGCGCCAAGGATCTGGTCGAAAAGGGCGCCGGCACCGTGCAGCGCGAACAGCAGACGCGTTCCGATCTGCAATCGCAACAGGCCAATGGCACCCGGGCCAATGCCGCGCTGATCGCGGCCCAGCTCGGGATCAAGACGCTCGAGGCTCAGCTTGAAAGCGCGCGCGCGTCGCTGCAGCAGGCGCAGGCCCAGCTCGATCAGGCCGATCTCAATCTGCAATATACCCGCGTTATGGCTGCGCAGTCCGGACGCGTGGTCAAGCTTTCCGGCGCCGTCGGCACTTTTTCGACCGCCGGGCAAAGCCTGATGATGTTCGTGCCGGACGAAGTTTGGATCATCGCGAACTACAAGGAGACGCAGCTCAGGGACATGCGGCCGGGCCAGCCGGTCGAATTCACCATCGACGCCTATCCGGGACGCAAGCTGACCGGGCACGTCGATTCCGTGCAGGCGGGATCCGGCACGGCGTTCAGCCTGCTGCCGGCAGAGAATGCGACGGGCAATTATGTGAAGGTCGTGCAGCGCGTGCCGGTCAAGATCGTGGTCGATCACTGGCCCAGTGATGTTGCGATCGGGCCGGGCATGTCGGTCGTGCCCTGGACCAGGGTGCGATGACCGATACCGCGGCGGGCGCCGCAGGTGGCTGGTCGCCGGAGCGTTCGGCGGCCGGCGGACACAACCCCTATCTGATCGCCTTCGTCGTCTCGATCGCAACCTTCATGGAAGTGCTCGACACGACCATCGCCAACGTCGCCTTGCGCTATATCGCGGGTGGGTTGGCCGTCGGCCTCGACGAAAGCACCTACATCATCACCAGCTACCTGGTGTCCAACGCGATCGTGCTGTCGATCTCCGGCTGGCTGTCGACGGTGGTCGGGCGCAAGCGCTTCTATATGATCTGCGTCGCCATCTTCACGGTCGCTTCGCTGTTGTGCGGCTTCGCCTGGAACCTGCAGGCGCTGGTGCTGTTTCGCATCCTGCAGGGGTTGGGCGGCGGCGGCATGGCGACCAGCGAGCAGGCGATCCTCGCCGATTCCTTTCCACCGGCCAAGCGCGGCCAGGCTTTTGCGATCTACGGCATCGCCGTGGTGGTCGCGCCCGTCGTCGGGCCGACGCTGGGAGGCTGGATCAGCGATACCTATTCCTGGCACTGGGTGTTCCTGATCAACGTGCCCATGGGACTGATCTCGCTGTTCCTGGTTGGAACGCTGGTGAGCGAGCCATCGGGTGCGGAACAGGAGCGACGAAGGCTGCTGAGCAAGGGGTTGCGCGTCGACTATATAGGCTTCGCGCTCGTTGCGATCGGGCTCGGTTCGCTGGAATTCGTGATGGACGAAGGCCAGCGCAACGACTGGTTCGGATCGAGCATGATCACTGCGTTCGCCTGCGCGGCAGCCTTCTGCCTGATCGCGCTGGTTGTCTGGGAGATCATCGTCGAAGAGCCGATCGTCGACATCCGCCTCCTCGGCCAGCGGCAATTCGGCGCCTGCTTCCTCGCCATGCTTGGCACCGGCGCGATCGTGATCGCGACGACGCAGATCCTGCCGCAGCTGCTGCAAAGCGAGCTGAACTATACCGCGATGCTGGCGGGTCTCGCGCTGTCGCCGGGCGGACTCGTCACCATGGCGATGATGCCGATCACGGGAAGGCTGATCGGATCGGTGCAGCCGAAATACCTGATCGCCGCGGGGGCAGCGATCGCAGCGCTCTCGATGTGGCACCTCACCGGCATCACCGGCGAGATCAGCTATGGTTACGCGGCCATGTCGCGCATCTACCTTGCGATCGGCCTTCCCCTGCTGTTCCTGCCCATCACCACGGCCTCCTATGACGGCGTGCCGCCGGACAAGACCAACCAGGCCTCCGCACTGATCAACGTCGCGCGCAACCTCGGCGGCTCCATGGGCGTGGCGCTGTCGCAGACCATCCTGGCGCAGCGCCAGCAATTCCATCAGAGCCGGCTGATCGAACACGTCGCCCCGTCCGATCTCGGCTATCAGCAGACCATCGACGCCATGACCCGATACTTCCAGGCGCAGGGATCGAACGCGTCCGAGGCGTCCGGTCAGGCGATTGCGTGGGTCGGACAAACGCTCCAGCAGCAGATCGATCTGCTCGCCTATATCGACGTGTTCTGGTCGCTCGCCATGATCGGCGCCGTCATGGTCCCGATCGCGCTCTCGCTCCGCTCGATCGACCTCGGCGCGGCGGCAAGAGGACATTGACCTCGGCCGCGCTCAATAGCCGAGCGCGCAGCCGTCCTTGCGCGGGTCGGAGCCGCCGGTGAGCGTGCCCTTGTCCCAGTCGATCCAGATAGCCTGACCGCCGCCGAGCGGCGCCACCACATTCGTGGTCTTGTGGCCGAGCTTCTGCAAGCCTTCGACGGTCGCGGTCGGCACGCCGTCCTCGAGCTGGTAGACGCCCTCGTAATGCAGCCCGCGCGGCATATCGATCGCCTCCTGCACGTCGCAGCCATAGTCGAGCATGTTGGTCAGCACATGGGTCTGGCCGACCGGCTGATACTGCCCACCCATCACGCCGAATGGCATGACCGCGCGTCCGTTCCTGGTCGCAAGCGCCGGGATGATGGTGTGCAGCGGCCGCCTTTTCGGCGCGATGCAATTGGGATGACCGGGCTGGATGCGGAAGCCGCCGGCGCGGTTCTGCAGCAAAATGCCGGTCTTGTTGGAAACGATCGCAGAGCCGAAGGCATGCGCGACCGAGTTGATGAAGGAGCAGACGTTGCGGTCCTTGTCGACCACCGTGATATAGACGGTCGAGGGATTCATCGGCGGTGCGACGTTGGGCAGATCGAGCAGACGGTCCATCCGGATCTTGCCGACATGTTCATTGGCGAAATCGCTAGCCAGGATGCCGATGACGTCGACAGCGACCTGGGCCGGGTCGCCGACATATTGCTCACGCATCATATAGGCGATGCGCGCGGCTTCGGCTTCGAGATGGAAGCGCTCGACGCCGAGCGGATCAAACTTCGTGAGCTCGAAGCGCGAGAGGATGTTGAGCATCACCAGCATGGTGATGCCGGGGCCGTTCGGCGGGCACTGCCAGACGTCGAGCCCCTTGTACATGGTGCCGATCGGCGAAGTCGTCTCGGTGGTGTGCTCCGCGAAATCGTCCATGGTGTGCAGGCCGCCGATTCCGCGCAGTGTCTCGACCATGTCTTCCGCAATCTCGCCCTTGTAGAAGGCGTCGCGGCCATGCTTGGCGATCGCGCGCAGCGTCTTGCCGAGTTCCGGCTGACGCAGCACCTCGCCGGCCAGCATCGGCCTGCCATGCGGCAGCAGATAGCGCACCGTGTTGGTGCCGTTCTTCAGCTTCTCGAACTGGTTCTTCCAGTCGAAGGCGACGCGGGGCGCGACGATATAGCCCGCTTCGGCCGCCTTGATCGCGGGCTGCAGCAGCGTGTCCAGACCGAACTTGCCGTGATCGCGCAGGATCACTTCCCAGGCATCGATCGCACCGGGGATCGAGACTGCATGGGCCGAGGTCAGCGGCACGGCGCGGATCTTCCGCTCCAGATACCAATCGACGGTCGCGGCGGCCGGCGCCCGGCCGGAGCCGTTATAGGCCACGATCCTGCCTTCGCCCCGGGGCTGGATCAGCGCAAAGCAATCGCCGCCGATGCCGGTCGATTGCGGTTCGATCACCCCGAGCAGCGCGCAGGCGGCTACCGCCGCGTCCGCCGCCGTGCCGCCGGCCTTCAGGACCTCTACCCCCGCCAGCGCCGCCGCCGGATGCGAAGTCGCGACCATGCCCTGCTGGGCATGGACCGTGGAACGGCCGGCGAAATGGAAATTCCTCATGCAAATCACTCGTTGATCGTTGCTTTGGCAGCGCTTACCGGAACGCTCGGTTACATGGCACATCCAAGAAGGGCTCGGCAATGGTTGGTATACCAGAGCGCCCATGCAGGATTGGCAAGCGAACAAGCGCAGACGAAACGAATGGAGGAGGAAGATGCCGATGGGCGACAAGGAACTCAGCGAGCGAATCGACGCGCTGGAAGAGCGGACGATGCATCTGGACCATACCATCGAGCAGCTCAACCAGACCGTCGCCGCGCAGTGGAAACAGATTGACGCGCTAACGCGACAGCTTGCCGCGGTCACCGAGCGGCTGCAGCAAGCCGAGGCTAATGCTCCGGCCCCCGCCAACGAGCGGCCGCCGCATTACTGAGGCCGCTCTAGACTCCCATCACGAAATAGGTTGCAAGCGCGACCACGGCGACCACGATGAGGCACCATAGCACCGGGGTGAACTGCTTGCTGCTGCCGCTGCGCGGCGAATCGTTGGCAGCGTGATTGAATTTGGTGTGCGCCATGGCTGACTCGCTGCCTTCTCAATGGAAGACGGCCTTGACCCTGTCCCACAGCGAGCGGTGAGGCTCGCTGTCGGGTCCAATGTCCTGCGCGCGCGGCGCGTCGCGCTGGCCGTCATGCCTGGTCGGTGCCGGCTGCGCATGGCTGACGGGGTCGGAGGCAGGGAACGTATCGATCAGGCCGGCTTCCAGCCTGGCATGCATTTCGGCATCGGCGCGCGCCGCCTCCTCGGGATCGACGGCGTGCGGGTCGTGGGGTGCGGGATTGAATTTGTCAGCCATGGATACTCTCCGATGCTGAACCAACGCAGCCGATTCGCGACAGTTCCCGCCTTGGCCAACTCGTTTGCGGCGTGTATCACGGACCGCAAAAAACCGGGAACAATTGGCTTGACAGAAAAGACCACAAAACCCCTGCTCGAGGTCCTTGGCGGACGCAGGCTCGAGATACCGCCGATCTGGATGATGCGGCAGGCCGGCCGCTACCTGCCGGAATACCGGCAAACCCGCACCAAGGCCGGCGGCTTCCTCGATCTCTGCTTCACGCCGGAACTCGCCGCCGAAGTCACGCTGCAGCCGATCCGCCGCTTCGGCTTCGATGCCGCGATCATCTTCTCCGACATCCTGGTCATCCCCCATGCGCTCGGCTGCGAGGTGCGTTTCGAGGCCGGCGAAGGCCCGCGGCTCGATCCGCTCGATACGGCGGCCAAGATCACCGCGCTCGCAGCGCATGCCGATTTCCGCAAGCTCGAGCCCGTCTATGAGGCGCTGGGCCGCGTGCGCCGCGAGCTCGCCGACCACGTCGCGCTGATCGGCTTCTGCGGCGCGCCGTGGACCATCGCCACCTACATGGTCGCGGGGCAGGGCACGACCGACCAGGCGCCGGCGCGCATGCTGGCGTATCGGGACCCGGAAGCGCTCTCGCATATCGTCGACGTGCTGGTCGAGAATTCGATCGAGCATCTGCTTGGGCAGTTGAGGGCCGGCGCCGATTGCGTGCAGATCTTCGACACCTGGGCGGGCGTGTTGCCGCCGCGCGAATTCTTGCGCTGGTCGATCGCCCCGACCGCGCGCATCGTCGAGGGCGTGCGCGCGAAAATTCCGGACGCGAAGATCATCGGCTTTCCCCGCGGCGCCGGCGCGCTGCTGCCGGCCTATGTCGGCGCGACCAAGGTCGATGCGGTCTCCATCGACTGGGCGGCCGAGCCCGGACTGATCCGCGAGCGCGTGCAGAGCAGGGTCGCCGTGCAAGGCAATCTCGATCCGCTGGCGCTGATCGCCGGTGGCGACGCGCTCGACCGCGCCATCGACGATGTGCTGTCGAACTACGCGCAGGGACGGCTGATCTTCAACCTCGGCCACGGCATCCTGCCGGAAACGCCAATTGCGCATGTCGAGCAGATGGTGCGGCGCGTGCGGGATTTTCGGGGGTAGCGGCGCGGCGCCCGTAACCCGCTTGAGCGCAGCGATATGCGG
>JAFAUV010000245.1 GCA_019243075.1 Bradyrhizobium sp. | reverse complement strand
AGGCGAGAAGATCGGCGGCCTGCCGGCGCATCACATCATCGAGCACGGCATTGCGCATGTGCCGGAGAACCGCCGGCTGTTTCCAAAACTCTCGGTCGAGGAGAACCTGCGCGTCGGCGCCTTCATTCCGTCAGCACGCGCGCGTTTCGGCGAGCAGCTCGATCGGGTCTACAGCCTGTTTCCCAAACTCAGGGATCGCCGCGCCCAGGCCGCCGGCACCATGTCGGGCGGCGAGCAGCAGATGTGCGCAATCGGCCGCGCGCTGATGTCGGGGCCCAAGGTGCTGTTGATGGACGAGCCGTCGGCGGGGCTGGCACCACTGGTGGTGCAGCAGGTGTTCGACCTCGTAGGCCGAATCCGCAGCGAGGGGCTGACCGTCCTGATCGTCGAGCAGAACGTGCAACAGGTGCTTGAGGTCGTCGACCGCGCCTATCTGCTCGAGGTCGGCGCCATCAAATTGGCGGGCAGCGCGGCCGAGCTGAAAGGCAACAGCTTCATTCGCGAATCCTATCTGGGTCTGTAGAGAATGGACATCTATCTCCTCGAAGCCATCATCAACGGCATCCTGCTCGGCGGCGTGCTGGCGCTGCTCGCGCTCGGGCTGAACCTGATCTTCGGCGTCGTCGACGTGGTCTGGATTTCCTATGCCGACATCGTCATGTGCGGCATGTATGCGGTCTATTTCCTCTACGCCCAGTATCACCTGCCGCTGCCGCTCGCCTGTCTCCTCGCCGTCATCGGCTCCGCCTGCCTCGGCATCCTGGTGCACCGGCTGATCATCGAGCCGGTGCTGGATTCACCGCCGCTCAACCAGTTGCTCGCCACCGGCGGCCTCTTGTTCTTCCTGCAGAGCTTTGCCACGCTGCTATTCGGCACGGATTTCCGCAACATCGGCGTGCGGCTGCCGGTAATCGAGATCGCCACCATGTATATCAGCTTCACCCGGCTGATCGCCTTTGGCGTCGCGCTGGTCGGCGCCTTCGCGCTCTATTTCTTCCTGAAGAAGACCTATGTCGGCACCGCGATCCGAGCGATCGCCCAGGACCGGGAGATCGTCGCCTTGATGGGCATCGACCAGCGCCGCATCTATCTCGTCGTCTCCGCGATCGGCGGCGCGCTCGCCGGGCTGGCCGCCTGTCTGCTTGCGCTTCAATACGATGTCCATCCCTTCATCGGCAACACCTTCGGCCCGGTCATCTTCATGATCTGCGTGCTGGGCGGACTCGGCAACATGCTCGGCGGCTTCTTCGCCGCCTTCATCATCAGCCTGATCATCGCCATCGGCGGCTACTACTGGTCGACCGAGCTCTCTTACGTGTTCGCCTTCAGCTTCTTCATCGTGCTGATGTTCATCCGGCCGCGGGGGCTGTTCACGCCATGAATGCGAACATGAGCACGAACCGCGCGCTGTTTGCCATCGGCATCGCGATCCTGATCGCGCTGCCGTTTGTCTCGTCGACTTACCTGTTGCATCTGGTGATCCAGATCCTGATCTGGGCCTTCATCTATACCGCATGGTCCCTGATGGGCCGGTTCGGCTTCGTCTCCTTCGGCCACGGTGCCTTCATGGGGCTGGGCGCGTATATCCCCGCGCTGATGTGGACCTTCTGGGGCGTGGCGCCGTGGATCGGCATTCCGATCGCGGTGCTGGCCGCCGTCGTGCTCGCCATCATCGTCGGCTATCCCTGTTTCGCACGCCGCGTGGTCGGACATTATTTCGCGCTGGTGACATTGGCACTGAGTCAGGTCGTGCTGCTGTCGCTGACCGCCGCGCGCGACGTCACCGGCGGCTCGCTCGGATTTACCCAGAAGGCGGTCGGGCACTCCTGGTACGCGCTGCAATTTCCGGAGAAGGGCTACTTCTATTGCATCGCCGTCGTGCTCTGGCTCGCCGGGCTCGCCGTCTGGCGGCGCATCGACCGCGGCATCGGCCGCGAGGCGCTGGAAGCGATCGGCGAGGACGAGGACGCGGCGGCCGCGGTCGGCATCGACGTGATGGTCCAGAAGATGCGCATCACCATGATCAGCGCTGCGCTCACC
>JAFAUV010000239.1 GCA_019243075.1 Bradyrhizobium sp. | reverse complement strand
GGTCGACGGCCGCAAGGTCGACCTGCTCTATCGCGACCTCGACGATGTCGGTCGGGTGATCGAAGCCTGCCGTAGCGGCGAGATCACCATGGATTATCAGCCCGGCCATCCCCATGGCTTCTGCTCGGCGATCTGGATGGGCGAAGTCGCGCTGTGCCGATCGCTGCATGATCGAGAGGGCTTGCTTGCCGCGCTGAAGGCGAAGAGTTCGCCCTATCCGAAGCCACTCGGCGAGGCGCTGATCCAGCGTTTCCGTTGGGAGTCCGCTTTCGCGATCGAAAATGCGGAGATCGCCGTCGCCCGCGCCGAGCAAACCCATATCGCGGGCTGTGCCTACCGGGCGCTCGCCTGCATCGCGCAAGTGCTGTTCGCCCTGAACGAGCGCTATCTCATCAACGAAAAGGGCGCGTTGCAGGAAGCCGCGACGTTTGCGCAAACGCTGCCCGACCTCCTCACGCGCGCCGCGGAAATCTGGCGATCAATCGGAGACCGGAACTATGTGACGACGGTCGGGCTGCTGCGCGCCCTTGATCAGGACCTGAAAGAGCTTGGCTGATTACTGCACCACGTCGAGTTTCACATTGGCCGTGCCCGCATTCACCATGCCGAGCGCTTGCGCGGCGGAATAGGACACGTCGACCACGCGTCCGGGCACATAGGGGCCGCGGTCGTTGACCCGCACGGTGACGGACTTGCCGGTCGCGGTGTTGGTCACGCGCAGCCTGGTGCCGAACGGCAGCGTCGGATGCGCGGCGGTCAGTTCGTTCGGATCGTATTTCTCGCCGCTCGCCGTCTCCGAATCCTCGGTATAGAAGCTGGCGACGCCGCCCCCCTTGGCCGGCGCGGCCGTCGCGACATGGTGCTCGACCGGAGTCACCTGCCGCCTGACCACGGAGACGTGGGTTTCCCTGGCACGTTCAAACGCGGCCTGCCGGGTGGACGACGGCGCCAGGGCCGTGTGCCGGCTGACCACGGAGGATTGCGCGCAGGCTGCCAGCGAGGCGGCGGCAGCGATCACGCCGACCCATCGAACGGCCCATCGGCGTTGCGCAGCTTCGGCTCCCCAAAGCGCATCCACTGAGATGCCGGATATTCCGGCACGGCCGATCGAAGGCATCTTGCACCCCGCTAGCAGCCCGGCCCCGCACGAAATCCGTCAGCGAATGCGGGCAGAACCGTGTCAGACGGTGCATTGCCACGTTTCCGCCATGCGATTTAGCCGCCGGTGTTGCCATAGGGGCACAGGATGGGTGACGCGGACGGCGTTCGACCTTGGGCTTTCGCCATGGGCGCGGCTTGTCCCGGCGTGCGGGGAACGTGCTCAGGCCAACTTGTTGAGGCCGGATGAAGAAGAACCGCTGGTCGCGTTACTCTTCGTCACCGGCACCGCATAGGTGTTGCGGCCGACCTTGAACACGACGCTGCCGTTTTGCCCGTCGGCGGTCGTGAATTGCGCCTTGCTGCCGAACATCACCGCGTTCTGGCCTGCCACGATGCCCTCGCCCGACTGGATCGCGGCGCCGTTCGCGCTGAATCTCACCTGCGCGTCCTTGCCGTCGACGGAGACGACCTGGAAGAACGCGCTCTGGCCATTGCTGCGGGAATACCCGCTCCAGCTTCCGACCAGCTTGCTCTGCCCGGTGCTGGATGCCTGCTTGTTGAGGACGGCGTCCATTTTTGCCGTGCCGGAGGAAAATTCCAGTGCCGCGACCGACCCGTTCTTGGTGCCGATCGAGATATTGCCGAAGCTGATCGTCGCGCCGTTGACGGTGCCGAGCCCGCGTTCCGTGTGTCCGTCATGGGTATATTCGAGCTGCGCCTGATCGCCCCGGATGTTGAGGACCTTGACCTCGACGGGGCGCCCGTTCTTTTGCCAGGCGCCCTTCCAGTCACCGATCAGATTGCTCTGGTGATAGACGCGCTCGCTCGCCGGCGAAATCTGGCTGCCCTTCGGGATGGTCGTGATCGCCGCCATGGATCCGCTCCGGTGGTCCGCTCCGGTCCTGCCATCAGCGAAGCTCGCGACGCGGCCTGGCCAATGGATGGAAACTGCCATCCATCACGTCGTGACACGGTTAACCAGCGGTTAATCGGCGCCTGCGGAGGTTGCGGCGAATGGTCCCGGTGGCTCCTTACCTTCGGCGGTCACCGGCCCCAGCGATCCTGCCAGATCTTCTCGCCGATCAGGCAGGACACCCGCGGCTCCTTTTCGGCGGCGCGCACCACCGGCCGCTCCGGCCGTCTGTCCGCGACTTCCTGCAGCAATTTGGTGCGGATGGCTTCCTTGAATTTTTCGCGATCCTTGATCGGTACCACGAACGAGCCCGGGCCGCCGATCACGCAGTCCTCGTAGTACCAATCGAGGTTGTCGATATCCATGGTCGAGTAGGACGGCTCCTTCACCATGATCGGCAGGCCGTTGATGACGATGCCCTTGGACAGCGCCTCGTCGCGCGCGCCGGTCACGGGAGCACCGTTGTTGTTGGGGCCGTCGCCGGAAATATCGATGACGCGGCGCAGGCCGTGATAGGGATCCTCGTCGAACAAGGGCATGGCGAAATAGATCGCGCCCGAGATCGAGGTGCGCGAGGCGCGCCGGACCGGCGTCCTCATGATCTCGGCCGAGACCGCATCCGCCGTCTCCGGGCCGTCGATCAGCCGCCAGGGGATGATGATCTTCTGGTCGCTGGAAGCAGCCCATTCGAAATAGGTGATGGAGATCTTGCCGTTCGGTCCGCTCTTCAAGGCCTGCAGGAATTCCTTGGAGACGATCGCCTGCGCATAGCCCTCGCGCTGCACCGCCAGCTCATCCATGTCCATGGAATAGGAGACGTCGACGGCGAGGATCAGCTCGACATCGACCGTCGGCTTGGCATCGTCGGCGCGCTTGTCCGCGCGCTGCACGTCCGGCTGCCTCGGCCCCGGCGCGGCGAAACCTGACACCACGCCGCCGGCCATCGCAGCCGCCAGCAGCACCGCCCCGATCGAGACACACCAGCGCATAAGCTGACTCCTTCAATCGCGTGAACGGATCGTGACATGCAAATGAGGCGACGCAAAGCGGGAACATGATTTGCCCTTCACATTCCGGTTAGTGCTCGGCCTCGCTTCGATCGCGCCTGCATCGTTTGCGGCTCAGGGGATGGCGCGCCATGCAGTTCCGGCGATGTGGGGGGAAGTCATGCTGCGAACCGGCCGTCTTGCGGGCGCCTCCATGCGTGCTCTGCTCACAGCCCGCGCGAGCGCCGGAAGCCGCGCATCCGAGCGGGGGCTATCTCGTCGACAGCCTCATCGCCTGCCGCAACCAACACTCGTAGCGATAGACGAGGCGGGATCATCGCGGACAGGGCGCTGGCCGGTTGGCGCAAGGAAGCCATCGAAAAGCTGCGGTTTCCTGGACGAGCGGGAGATTGTATTCTTGCCTCATCTCGGAACGCGGATGCCCGTATGGCCGACACCACCGTCACCAAGCCGAAAACCAGGGTCAAGACCAAGGTCGAGCGGCCGCGGCTGCACAAGGTCATCCTGATCAATGATGACTATACGCCACGCGAATTCGTCGTCACCGTGCTGAAGGCGGAATTCCGCATGACCGAGGACCAAGCCTACAAGGTGATGATCACCGCGCACAAGCTCGGGGTCTGCGTGGTCGCGGTGTTCACCAAGGATGTCGCCGAGACCAAGGCGACGCGCGCCACCGACGCCGGCCGCGCCAAGGGCTATCCGCTCCTGTTCACGACCGAGCCTGAGGAGTAGCGGCAGCAACTCGGCTCGCGACATCGGCCGCTCGCCTGGCGCGCCGTCGAGAGGCCGGCGAAAACGCGTTGCGTTTTCAAGGCGTCAGGGCAAAGTCGGCGCGCAATTTGGACTTATGGGAGGATTGCATGAAGATTGCGGTGATCGGCGCGGGCGGCGTCGGCGGTGGATTCGGTGCGGCGCTGGCGCAAGCGGGCGCCGATGTCACCTTCATCGCGCGCGGGGCACATCTGGCTGCCATGAAGAGCGGCGGCCTGAAGATCGAGAGCCCACGCGGAAACACGCATCTGGTGCCGGCGCAGGCGACCGACGATCCCAGAACCATCGGCCAGGCCGACGTCGTGCTGTTCTGCGTGAAATTGTGGGACCTCGAAAGCGCCGCCGAGCACATCAAGCCGATCATCGGGCCCGGCACCGCCGTGATCCCGCTGCAGAACGGCATCGATGCCGCCGACCGCCTGATCCCGATCCTCGGCGCCAATGCAGTGATGGGCGGTGTCGCGCAGATCAGCGCCTCGATCATCGAGCCCGGCGTCATTCGGCAGGTCGGCACCTTCATGCGCATGATCTTTGGCGAGCTCGACGGCACGCGCAGCCAACGCGCGCAAGACTTCCTCGCGCTGTGCAGCGAGGCCGGTTTCGAGGCGACATTGAGCGACCAGATCGTGACCGAGCTGTGGATGAAGTTCATCCCGCTCGCCACCAATGCCAGCCTCACCGCGGTGACGCGGCTGCCGATCGGCAAGCTCCGCGGCGATCCGGACGTCCGCGCGATCTTCCTTGCCGCCA
>JAFAUV010000235.1 GCA_019243075.1 Bradyrhizobium sp. | reverse complement strand
GAGGCTGGCCGGCGCAATTCGCGCTGGATCGCGCTCTGGACCACGCTCGTGACCTTCGTGCTGTCATTGATCCTGGTCTGGCGGTTCGACCCGGCGCAGACCGACTTCCAGTTCGTCGAAAAGGCCTCATGGCTTGCGACCGGCATCACCTATCACATGGGTGTCGACGGCATCTCGCTGCCGTTCGTGATCCTGACCACAGCGCTGATGCCGTTCTGCATCATCGCGAGCTGGAAATCGATCACCGTGCGGGTGCGCGAATACATGATGGCGTTCCTGATTCTGGAAACGCTGATGATCGGCACCTTCTCGGCGCTCGACCTCGTGCTGTTCTATCTGTTCTTCGAGGGCGGCCTGATCCCGATGTTCCTGATCATCGGCGTCTGGGGCGGGCCGCGCCGCGTCTACGCCTCCTTCAAGTTCTTCCTCTACACCTTCCTAGGCTCGGTCCTGATGCTGCTCGCCATCATGGCGCTGTACTGGAACGGCGGCACCACCGACATCCCGACGCTGATGCACGCCGCGGTGCCGCGCTCCTTGCAGACCTGGGCGTGGCTGGCGTTCTTTGCCTCGTTCGCGGTGAAGATGCCGATGTGGCCGGTGCACACCTGGCTGCCGGACGCGCATGTCGAGGCGCCGACCGCGGGCTCGGTGATCCTGGCCGCGATCCTGCTGAAGATGGGCGGCTACGGCTTCCTGCGCTTCTCGTTGCCGATGTTCCCGCTGGCCTCGCACGACTTTGCGCCGCTGATCTTCACGCTCTCGGTCATCGCCATCGTCTATACCTCGCTGGTGGCCCTGATGCAGGAGGACATGAAGAAGCTGATCGCCTATTCCTCCGTGGCGCATATGGGCTTCGTCACCATGGGCATCTTCGCCGGCACCATGCAGGGCGTCGCCGGCGGCATGTTCCAGATGATCTCGCACGGCATCGTCTCCGGCGCGCTGTTCCTCTGCGTCGGCGTGGTCTACGACCGCATGCACACCCGCGAGATTGCCGCCTATGGCGGACTGGTCAACCGGATGCCGCTCTACGCCCTGGTATTCATGGTCTTCACCATGGCCAATGTCGGTCTGCCCGGCACCTCCGGCTTCATCGGCGAGTTCATGACGCTGATCGGCACCTTCAGGATATCGATCCCGACCGTGTTCTTTGCCACCACCGGCGTGATCCTGTCGGCGGCCTACGCCCTCTGGCTCTATCGCAAGGTGGTGTTCGGCGCGTTGGTCAAGCCCTCGCTGATGAGCATGAAGGACCTGACCTTCCGCGAATGCGTGACGCTGTTCCCGCTGGTGGCGCTGTCGATCTTCTTCGGCGTCTATCCGAAGCCGGTGCTCGACATGTCGGCGGCGTCGGTCCAGCAGCTCGTCAACAACTACGCCACCGCCGTGACGGCCGTGAAGGCCGCCGCGCTGATGCATTGATTAAGGCCGTCGCCATGTTCGAAGCCTCTGGTTACCCACTGCTGCCGGTCATGCCCGAAATGGTGCTTGCGGCCGGCGCCATGGCGCTGTTGATGCTCGGCGCCTATCGCGGACAGGGCACCACCGCGCTGGTGACGGGGCTCGCGGTGTGCCTGCTGATCGTCACCGGCGTGCTGGAGTTGACCCTGCCGGCTGGAAAGCTCGCGACCTTCGGCGGCAGCTTCATCGTCGATGACTTCGCGCGCTTCATGAAGATCGTGGCCCTGATCGGCTCGGTCGCGACGCTCGTCCTCTCGGCCGAGTTCCTGTCCGATCCGTCGCGGCGCATCTTCGAATATTCGATCCTGGTCCTGCTCTCCACCCTCGGCATGATGGTGCTGATCTCGGCCGGCGACCTCATCGCGCTCTATCTCGGGCTCGAGCTGATGTCGCTGGCGCTCTACGTGGTCGCGGCCAGCAACCGCGACAATGCCAAGTCGACCGAAGCCGGCCTGAAATATTTTGTGCTCGGAGCGCTGTCGTCGGGCATGCTGCTCTACGGCGCTTCCCTGATCTACGGCTTCACCGGCACGATCAGCTTTGCCGGCGTCGCTGCCGCCGCCAAGACCGGCAGCGTCGGCCTCGTGTTCGGCCTCGTCTTCCTGCTCGCCGGCCTCTGCTTCAAGGTTTCGGCCGTGCCGTTCCACATGTGGACGCCCGACGTCTATGAGGGCGCGCCGACGCCTGTGACCGCGTTCTTCGCGTCGGCGCCGAAAGTGGCGGCGATGGCGGTGTTCGTGCGGGCGGCGATGACGGCGTTCCCCGGCATCACCACGGAGTGGCAGCAGATCATCGTGTTCGTGTCGATCGCGTCGATGGCGCTCGGTGCCTTCGCCGCCATCGGACAGAGGAACATCAAGCGGCTGATGGCCTATTCCTCGATCGGCCACATGGGCTATGCGCTGGTGGGACTGGCGGCCGGCACGCCCGAGGGCGCGCAGGGCGTGCTGGTCTATCTCGCGATCTATGTGGCGATGACCCTTGGCTCCTTTGCGATTATCCTGGCGATGAAGCGCAATGGGCAGGCCGTCGAGCAGATCAGCGATTTCGCGGGGCTGTCGCGCACCAATCCGATGCTCGCCTTCTTCTTCGCCATGTTCCTGTTCTCGCTGGCCGGGGTACCGCCGCTCGCGGGCTTCTTCGCCAAGTGGTACGTATTTGTCGCCGCGATCAAGGCCGGCCTGTTCACGCTTGCCGTCATCGGCGTGCTGACCAGCGTCGTGGGAGCATTCTATTATCTGTCGATCGTCAAGGTGATGTACTTCGACGAGCCGCTGACCAGGCTCGAGCCGATGCGCCTGGAGCTGCGCACCGTGCTCGCGGTCGCAGGCCTCTTCAACATCCTGTTCTTCGTCTATCCCGGGCCGCTGGTCAGCGTGGCAGCGGCAGCGGCGAAATCGCTGTTCTAGGTGCGCATGATCCCGACAAGTGGAAACCGGCTTCCCGCCTGCGCGAAACCCGAGCAAAGTCCGTCCCTATGGACTGAAGCTTCGGCCGGCGCAGGCAGGCCGGAGACGATCATGCGCAAAACGATATGACCTTCACGCTCGGGCCGCGCGCCGCATCCGCCGGTTACCGGCTCAAAGCTTTCGACCGGATCGGTTCGACCAACGCCGAGGCGCTGTCGGGTGCCCGCGGCGGTGACGCCGGGCCGACCTGGTTCGTCACCTCGGAACAGACCGCCGGCCGCGGCCGGCGCTTGCGGTCCTGGGCGTCGCCACGCGGCAATCTCGCATGCAGTGTCCTTGAGGTCATGGATGTCGTGCCTGCCATCGCCGCCACGCTCGGCTTTGCCGCGGGGCTCGCGCTGGAAGCGGCGCTGCGCAGGGTCAGCGTCGAGGCCGCGATGCGGGCCGGCGCCGCCGGCCTGCAATTCTCGCTGAAATGGCCCAATGACGTGCTGGCCGGCCGGCAAAAGCTCGCGGGCATCCTGCTGGAAGCCGAGACGGTGGCCTCGAACCGACTCGCGGTCGTGGTCGGCATCGGCACCAATGTCGTCGCTGCGCCCGAGGGCACGCCGATGCCGGCGACGTCGCTGCGCGCCCTTGGCATCGACATCAGCGCCGAGGAATTGTTTAGCGCGTTCACCGACGGCTGGACCGAATATCGCGGCATCTGGGACAATGGCCGCGGTTTTGCGGCCATCCGCAACGCCTGGCTCGAGCGCGCGGCCGGCCTCGGACAGGCGGTGGCGATCAAGTCGGCAGGCACCACGATTGAAGGGACCTTCGACACCATCGACGAGCAGGGCTGCTTGATCGTGCGCACCAAGGCCGGCCAATTGGTGCCGATCAACGCGGGCGACGTCTATTTCGGCTCGGCGGCTTCCGCGGGAGCCGGCTGATGGCGCGGCCCGATGAACTGACCTTTGCGCCGCTCGGCGGCGTCGGCGAGATCGGCATGAACCTGTCGATCTATGGCCTCGGCAATCGCCACCAGCGCTCCTGGCTGGCGGTCGACCTCGGGGTTTCGTTCGGCGACGAGGAGCATCTGCCGGGCATCGACCTGATCATGCCCGACATCGGCTTCCTCGAGAAGGAACGCAGGAATCTCGTGGGCCTCGTGCTGACGCACGCCCATGAGGACCATTTCGGCGCCATCATCGATCTTTGGCCGAAGCTGAAATGCCCGATCTATGCCACGCGATTCAGCGCCGCTTTGTTCGAGGCCAAATGCGAGGCCGAGCGCGAGCCGCCGAAGATACCGGTCACCGTGGTGCCGTCCGGCGCACGGATCGATGTCGGCCCGTTCAATGTCGAGTTCATCCCGGTCGCGCATTCGATCCCCGAATCGCACGCGCTCGCGATCCACACCGAGATCGGCACCGTGCTGCACACCGGCGACTGGAAGATCGATCCGACCCCGATCATCGGGCTTCCCACCGACGAGCGGCGCTTGCGCGAGCTTGGCGATACCGGTGTGCTGGCGCTGATCGGCGATTCCACCAACGCCGTGCGGGACGGGCGCTCGCCTTCCGAAGCCGAAGTGGCCAGGACCATTGCCGAGATCGTGAGCTCGGCCAAGGGCCGCGTCGCGGTGACGACCTTCGCCTCCAACGTCGCACGCATCAGGGCGGTTGCGGACGCCGCCAAAGCCGCCGAGCGCGAGGTCGTGGTGGTCGGCCGCGCCATGGAGCGCGTGGTGCAGGTGGCGCGCGAGACCGGCTACCTCGAGGGCGTGCAGAATTTCCGCGGCACCGACCTCTACGGCCATTTTCCCCCGAACAAGGTGCTGGCGCTGTGCACCGGCAGCCAGGGCGAGCCGCGCGCGGCGCTGGCGCGGATCGCGGGCAACGATCATCCGCAGGTGACGCTGAACAGGGGGGACAGCGTGATCTTCTCCTCGCGCACCATTCCCGGCAACGAGAAGGCGGTCGGCGCCATCGTCAACGGATTGGTGGCGCAGGGCGTCGAGATCATCACCGACCGCACCCATCTGGTGCACGTCTCCGGCCATCCGCGCCGCGACGAATTGCGCGACATCATCGCCTGGACCCGGCCGCAGCTTCTGATTCCCGTGCATGGCGAGGCGCTGCATCTCTCCGAGCACGCCCGGCTGGCGCGCGCCGCCGGCGTGCCGAAGGTGCTGACCTGTCGCAATGGCGATCTGGTCAAGCTCGGGCCCGGAGACCCCGGCATCATCGACGAGCTGCCGGCCGG
>JAFAUV010000182.1 GCA_019243075.1 Bradyrhizobium sp. | reverse complement strand
CCGACCAGGTTCGGGGACGCCACGCCCTCAGGCAGACCGCTGAAATCGGCCCGTCTTCGCCGTCGCCGCTGTCCCCGTTTTCCTTTCAGGCCAACTCCAAGATGCCTAGGCTCGGCATCAGGCCGGGCATGTGAGCTAGTAAGTGCGGATGATGAAATCGGTGTATTCGCCGGTTTCACCCTGGGCGATGCCCTGGTCGGAGACGATGATCGAGCCGCCGTTGGTCAGCCCCTCCATGATGCGCGCCATCACGTCAGGCGGGATGGTGATGCGCTCGAGGGCCTCACTTGGGCTATCCGGCAGCGGTCGTGGCTTGGCTTCAACCATGGCCGCCTTGCCTTTTTGATGCCAGGGATGGCGCAGTTCGTCGCCGGCACGCATCGCAGCCCGCGCCGATTGCGGCACCGTGACCACCGTCCAGTGCAAGCGGGTCGGATCGTTCTTGTCGAACTCGGCGGTGAACACGTGCGTTCCGAGCGGCCGCTCGCTCGCCGCGATCGCCACCGGCACCTCGAACAGCGGCGCAAAGTTCTGGCGCACATAGAGCTTGGAATCCTTGCGGCTGATGAAGACCGCGATCTGGCTATCCTTGCGCTTGATGTCCGGCTTCACCGGCTTGTCGCCGCCGATGCGGGTCTGATCCTTCCCGGCATCAGCCGGGGCGGCATCCTTGGCGGACGCGGCGGCGTCGGCCTTCGAGGCATCCGGTTTGGCTTCTGCGGGCTTGTCCTCCGCTGTGGTGGCGGGGCTGTTCTCCGGCTTTGCGGCAGCTTCGGTGGCTTTCCCGGATGAGGTGGCCTCCATCGTCTTGGCATCGGCCTCGTGCGAAGCGCCGGCATTGCCGGCGGAGGCATCCGACATCGTCGGCGTCGTCATGCTCACATTGCTGCTGGCATCTGCGGTGTGGGTCTGATCGCGCAACGGCGCGGTCTCGTCGGCTGGCTTGAGGCTGTCGCCGTGGCCGAGGCTCGAGCGTAGTTCGAGCTTTGCGGCCACGGGGGCCGGTTCAGGCGCGCCCTTGTCGGCCTTGAGGCCGAGCGGCGTTTCGGGGACGTCTGCGACGGAAGGCTGTGGTGGCACCTTGGTGGTGGGCAGCAACGCGTGGGAAAAATCCTCGGGCGACAATTCGCCGGGGGTGACGATCACCCGGGCGCCCAACTTGGTCCAGCCCCACATCTTGATCGCGAAAGCTTCCGGCATGCGGATGCAGCCGTGCGAAGCCGGATAACCGGGCAGCACACCGGCATGCAGGGCGACGCCGCCCCAGGTGATGCGCTGCATGAACGGCATCGGCGCGCCGCTGTAGATGTTCGAATGGTGGTAGCGGTCCTTTTGGATCACGCTGAACACGCCCATCGGGGTGGGGTGACCGGGCATGCCGGTCGACACCGGCGCCTCTGCGAACAGGCCGTTGGCGTCGTAGACCCGCACCTTCTGCCTGGCGATCGAAACATTGATGATCAGCGGCATCTGCGGATGGACGGTGGTATCCTTGACCGCGACTGCCTTCTTCGCCGATGAACGCCGCGCCCGCTGCTGCTGCCGATGCGGCTCGGCCGTCGGCTGCTGGTTGTAGGAGCCAGGATCCGACTCTCTCCAGTAGTAGAGAGCGGCATGCGCCTGGCTGACGGCGCAGAGCGTGGCGGCTGCACTCAGAACTGCGATGCGCAACAGCTTACCGGCGGCAACGGACGAGCGTAGCGCGCTTGCGCGTGGCATCATGGAATCCTCGGTCATTCGGTTTTCTTCAGTTTCGCAGACGCGATCCGCGTTAACCAGCCTAGCACCTTTGATGCCAGCGGTTTTCGGCCAAAGCGTAGCAAAAAAGCCTCACATCTCGTTAAAGACGGTGGTTGCCGCGAGCCTTTCCAAGGCGCTGTTGCGCGCCTACATCGCGGGTGCAGCCAACGGAGAAAATCATGCTGTCCCAAGCTGTAAGCCCGTATGCCAGGAGACCGAGCGCTGCGCTGTTGTTGACAGCCGCCTGGCTGTTCTGGCCCTCCATGCCATCGGCCCATGCTGCCGATGAACCAGATTTGATCTTCCGCCGTTCCACCGTATTCAAGCTGCTCAGTCCGAACGACAAGCTCGCCACCTATGGCGTCGACGACCCCGAGGTCGAGGGCGTCGCCTGCCACTTCACCGTTCCGGAGAAGGGTGGATATGCCGGCTGGCTTGGACTCTCCGAGCAGGTCTCGGATATTTCGCTGGCTTGCCGCCAGATCGGCCCGATCCGTTTCAAGGACAAAATGGGGCAGGGCGATGACATGTTCCGCCAGCGCCGCTCCCTGTTCTTCAAGAAGATGCAGATCGTGCGCGGCTGCGACGCCAAGCGCAACACGCTGGTCTACATGGTCTATTCCGACAAGCTGATCGAAGGTTCGCCGAAGAACTCGACCTCGACCGTTCCGATCATGCCCTGGGGCGCTGCCGACCAGACCGTGCAGAAATGTGGCGATTTCATCCAATAAACTACCGCTCCTAGCGGCCCTTCCGCACGCCCGCCTTCGGGTCGCGGCAGCCGACCAGATGCACGAATTTCTGCGGCGTCGAGGTCGTGCCGCTATCGGTGCGCTGTTGCGACATCGCCCCGCAATGGCGCTGGACCTTGTTGCCCTGAAGGGTCTCTTCGCGCTGGCCCGCGGCGCCAACCGGCGTGGCGGCGCCATCCACACCCATCGCCCGTGGTTTTTCTTGGACTCTCTCTCGGAGCTTTTCTTGTTTGGGGCCGGTAGGTTTGCTGCCAACAACGATGTCGCCACGATCCATGACTGCCATCCTTCGGGTCAGAGACAACGCGCAACCATCCCGAAAGTTGCGGGATTTGACTGAGTCGCCCGGCGCAGCAGCGCGGTTCAGGCCTCCGTCGCCGCAAAGGCCGTTTTCCACCAGATAAAAGCAAACCGGCCGCTTGCCAGGATCTGGCACGTGGCAAATGCTCGAATTCATCGGGATGGGGTGAGGAATTGTTTCGTCGGATGGCGGGCAACGAAACAATTCTCCTGCCCACGAAACCATTTTGGGCCTTGGGCGCAGAATTCCGGAAACGCGTCGTGGTTATCAAGCTCACAGCAAACAGCGGCTGCCAGCGTCACAGGCGGTCGACCGGTGCTTCAAGCAGCTTTGGAAAGTAGCCTGCAAGGCCATCATGTTCGTTCGCATTTGCGCGGCGGCGTTCGTCGCAATTCTCTGCTTTGATCAGTCCGCCCGGGCGCAGGCCTCGCTTCAGATCCGTGCCGCGATCGATTTGTCGGATCGGCGCACGGACTTCGTGCGTCAATGCGCTCCCCACATGCTCGGACGATGGGCGCATCCGGAGGAAGTGTGCGGCTGCCTGCACGACCATGCCGCCGCGGCGGTCGAGGACAACGATCTGCGCATGGCGCTCTTGCGCGGCATCAGCGAGACCGGCGTGCCCACCATCGAGAACGACTGGGTGCCGGCCTCGAAGCAATCCGAGATCGGCCCGACCTTCACCAAGATCGCCAGGCCGACGCTGCAATGCATGTTCGATCCGGCGAAGTAAGCCGGCCGATCCATCTCTTCTTGAGCCTGATTTGCCTGCCGCCGCGCCGCCGAACGACGCGCTATCTGGTCTTCGGGCCGGAGCGCGGCAGGCATTTGCGCGCCACGGTGACGCCGGCCGAGGTCATCTTGGCGCCGAACATCTCCTTGATCTGGCCCTGGGGACACGTGCCGTCGTCGACCATCACGCGCTGGCCGAGCCGCAAGCCGACAACGTCCTGCTCGCGCTGGTACACGTTGTTCATCGCCAGGGCGTTCGTCACCAGGGCGTTCGTCACCAGCACCACCGGCATCGAAACCGACAGCAACAGGCAGCCGAGCAGGGAGCCCGTGGTCATGGTCATGGCAAAGAAGCGCGCCTGTTTTCCCAACTTCGCAAGCTAGCGATGCTGCGATGATTCTGAAAGGCTGATCGCCTGCACATTCGGCCCGAAATATGGTTTGATGGCGCGACAACGGAAGACCAAAATCATGAACGCCAGCGATAGCCAACGAATTCTCGACGCCGTCGATGCCAACTTCGATGCCCAGCTCAAGACCACGCGCGAATTTGTCGCGATTCCTTCGACCCGCGGTGCCGAAGGGCCGTGCCAGGACATGATCGGCGATCTCCTGCGCAAGCGCGGCTATGAGGTTGACGACTGGCATATCGATTTCGACGATCTCAGGGACTTGCGCGGCTTCGGTCCGATCGAGCATGATTTCTCCAGGGCGCGCACCGTGGTCGGCACCTACCGGCCCGCGACCAGCGCCGGAAGGTCACTGATCCTGCAGGGCCATTGCGACGTCGTGCCGGCCGGCCCGCTCGACATGTGGGAGACGCCGCCGTTCTCTCCGGTCATCAAGGACGGCAGGATGTATGGCCGTGGCGCCTGTGACATGAAATCCGGCACCATCGGTGCGCTCTATGCGCTCGATGCGATCAAGGCGGCCGACCTCAAGCCGACGGCACGGATTCATTTTCAGTCGGTGATCGAAGAGGAAAGCACCGGCCTCGGCGCCCTCTCGACCTTGCAACGCGGCTATCGCGCAGATGCCTGCTTCATTCCGGAGCCGACCGGGGGGCGCATGGTCCGCTCTCAGGTCGGCGTGATCTGGTTTCGGCTGAAGGTGCGCGGTTTTCCCGTACATGTGTTCGAGGCGGGCGCCGGCTCGAACGCGATCATGGCGGCCTATCATCTGATCCAGGCGCTGGAGAAGCTCGAGGCCGAATGGAACGAGCGTGCCAAGGCCGATCGCCACTTCAGGGCGGTGACCCATCCCCTCAACTTCAATCCCGGCATCATCAAGGGCGGCGATTGGGCTTCCAGCGTGCCGGCGTGGTGCGAGGTCGATTGCCGCATCGCGATCCTGCCGGGATGGTCGATCGCGGCATGCCAAAACGAGATTCTGGCCTGTGTATCGGCAGCCTCGCGCGAACATCGCTTCCTCTCCAACAATCCGCCCGCAGTCGAGTGGTCCGGCTTCCTGTCGGAGGGCTACGAGCTGAAGGATTCGGCCGAAGCGGAAGCGGCCTTCGGCAAGGCCTATGGGACGGTCTATGGCGGTGTGGTCGAGGACCGCGCATTCACCGCGCTGACGGACACGCGGTTCTATGGGCTCAACTACGACATCCCGAGCCTGTGCTTTGGCGCCAGCGGCGCAGCGATGCACGGCTTCAACGAATATGTCGATCTCGAGTCGTTGCGGAAGTCGACCAAGGCGATGGCGCTGTTCATCGCCGAATGGTGCGGGGTACAGAAGGCCTGAGTCTCGTGTCCTGCGTGCAGCTATCACGGGCCCAGCCCGTATCGGCCTTGTCCGCCGCCATGACCTCGGAGGTCGTTGCCTGATTTACCCGATCAATCCATTCTCGCTGACAAACCGCGTGAGGAACGCCGGGGGAGCCATGACGCCGCTTGAAAAAATCCAGTCGATGAAGCTGCCCTTTGCGGAATTGAAGGGCGTGACCTTCGTCGAAGCCGACAAGGACCGCGTCGTCGCCAGGATGCTGGTGCGCCCCGATCTCTGCACGCTGCACCACACCATTCATGGCGGGGCCATCATGGCATTCGCCGATTCCGTCGGGGCGGCGGCCACGCTGATCAATCTTCCCGAAGATGCCAAGGGCACCACGACGCTGGAGAGCAAGACCAATTTCATCGGCGGCGCCAAGGAGGGGACGACCGTCACCGCGACTGCCATGCCCATCCACCGCGGCCGTCGCACGCAGGTCTGGACCACCCGGGTCGAGGCCGAGGGCGGCAAGCTGGTCGCGATCGTGACCCAGACCCAGATGGTGCTTTGACACCGCCCGGATTAACCAACACCCTGTGAGCGGCCTGATCCTGCCCTTGAAATTCGTGCTGCAATGCACAATATGCGGCTTCTAGGGATTCGACGCCTCCTCGAGGGATTTCTGAGAGGAGTTTTGACTTGCCATACGATGATATCCACCGCCCGAGACCGGGCTTTGGCTATGTTCGGACCCTGAGCCAGCAGGAAGAATTGCCGCTGTTGCGCGATCACCTGCTGCGGCTCGATCCGCAAAGCCGCCATGACCGCTTCAATGGCTATCTCGATGACAATTTCATCGAGCGCTACGCCGCCAAATGCGCCGACGACGGCACCATTATCGTCGCCTACATGGAAAGCGGCAGCGTCCGCGGCGCCGCGGAGTTGCATCCGCCGGCGTATTCGGACGATGGCCTGCCGGAAATCGCCTTCAGCGTGGAAAGCTGCGTGCGCCGCCAGGGCGTCGGCAGTCTGTTGTTTCGACGGCTGATCTCGGAAGCCCGCTGGCAAGGCCATCGCACGCTCCGCGTCACTACCGGTGCCGGCAACGAGGCCATGCGCGCCCTCGCCAACAAGTTCGGCGCGCACCTGGAATTTCGCCAGGGCGAAACCTCGGGCACGATCGATCTGACGCCGCAGCCGCAGGCCGAATTGGCCAAGCTTGCGATCGACGCGCCGCTGAACGCCGCACGCGCGGTGATGAGCTTCAACCACGCCTGCTGGAGGATGTTTTCGAAATTGTATGAGGGCGGGCGCGCGGCATGAACGCCGGCGCCTTGCGCCTCAGGTCCCCGTCCGCTTGTCGTTGCCGAACCTGCGCAGCACGCGGCGCTCGACCACCACGGAACGCTGTGCACCTTGCTCGCCTGCGATCACGCGGGTCGTTGCCCGCGCGTTGACGCGGCTCTGCTTCTTCACTTCGGCGAGGACGCTGTCGTAGGGCATCCCCATCAGCGACGCAGCGATCTCGGCCTGCTGCTCGTGATCGTCGGTGATGCCAATGGCAGCGAAAATCGCCTCATCCAGCGTCGGGGGATCGCGCCGGACCCGGCGCGGGCCATACTTCGTATTCCAGTCTTCGCTCATGAGAGTCTCTCGTTTGGCCCGCGATACCTAGAGTCCGCTTTGTTGCATTGCAATATGAATTTGATGTGGCAGGTCAGCTATGCACCGTCGGATTCCGAGTGCCCCATCAGGACATGACTATTTCCGCAGCTTCCGAATCCAACGGCTGCTGCGGCCAGCGTTGCAGCGCCGCGCGCCCAGCGTCGGTCAGTTCATAGACGCCGCGTTCGGCACGGTCGAACCAGCCATAGACATTGTGCAGCAGGATCTTGCCGGCCTCGGGAATATTCTTGCGCAGATCCTTGACCCGCCGCGGTCCGGCCGACAGGGCCGAGGCGCAGGCCAGCGCCTGCTGGCGATAGGCCGTCATGATCGGCGCGCGCGTCGAACCACCCATGGCGGGATCGCCGATGCGGCGGCGGTGCTCGGCCACCAGGCGCGAGCGCTTCTTCGGATCGCGGCGCAGGGCGGCCGTTGGCGGCTTGACCAGGAGCTCGACATCGCCGCGAGACGTGACGCCGAGCATGCCGAAGCCGAGCCGCCGGCAAAGATTGCGATAGCGCGCGTCGGCTTCGCGTCCTTTGCCCTTGACCGACATCTTTGCGGCCAGCCAGACCTCGTCGGCGGCGGCGGCGCGATCGACCGCTTGCAGCACCAGTTCGAGATTGAACGACAGCTTCAATTCGCCGATCACGACAATCGGCGGGTCGTCGCCGCTGAGCGCAACAAGATCGCAGCCGCCGATCTCGCCCTTGACGGCGAAGCCGAGCTTTTCGAGGAAGCGTTTGACGGGGAGATAAAGCGCGGTTTCCAAGGCAGCACCGGTCCGGGCGGCACAGGCGAGCCGCGACTCACTGTGCCGGATTCTAGCCGAATTTTTGCAACGCGTTTGATCGGGCCGGCCTAAATCCTTCCGCTGACGGGAATGAGTGCGCCGGTGACGGCGCTGGCGGCGTCGCTCGCCAGGAACAGGATGACGTCCGCAAGCTCTTGCGGCGTGACCCATTTCGAAAAGTCCGCCTGTGGCAGGCTGGCGCGGTTGGCGGCGGTATCGATGATGGAGGGCAGCACCGCGTTCACCGTGATCCTGCCCTTGTGCTCGGCGGCGAGGGCTTCGGTGAGGCGATGCACGCCGGCCTTGGAAGCGGCGTAGGGGCCCATGCCGGCGCCGGCCTGCAGCGCGCCCATCGCGCCGATGTTGATGATGCGTCCGGCCGAAGACGCCAAAAGATGCGGGATCGCAGCTTTCGACGCATTGAGCGCGGTCAGCACATTCAGCGCGTGCATCCGCTGCCAGCTGTTGATGTCGCCGTCGGCGACGGTCTCGAAGGTGAAGCCGCCGGCGATATTGATCAGTGCATCGAGCTGGCCGAAATGCGCCGCCGCCATATCGATCGCCTGCTTTGCCGCCGCCGCGTCGGACAGATCGACGCCGCCGAACTCGATCCGCTCGTAGGTCGCCGCCATCTGCGAGGCCGCGTGATCGATGCCGCCAACGCGCGCGCCACGCCTTTGCGCAGTTTCGGCGACCACCTGGCCGAGCGCACCCCACGCTCCGGTGACGACAACGACTTTTCCGTTCATTCGCGTTTCTCCGCAACAGGCAGTTGGGGCACCCTAATGCTGCCAAGGCGCGATTAGCTAAAATTTTCCGTAGTTCCGTAAGCCGATGGCAGAGCGCCGCGGCTAGGATGCTGCTCCGACATCAGGGGGCGGAGCGTCGCATGCGGAATTTACCTGACCACGGTTTGCCGCTTGTCCAACTCAAGGAGCAGCGGCGCGATTTGGT
>JAFAUV010000100.1 GCA_019243075.1 Bradyrhizobium sp. | reverse complement strand
GGCGACGCTCTGGTGCGGCATCAGGACGTCGTTGACGAGGTTCGACAGACCCTTGAGATCGGGCAGCACGGCCTTCAGCAAATAGTCTGCATCGCCGGTGAGCGAATAGGCCTCCTGGATCTCGTCGACGCGGCCAACCAGTGCGCGGAACTTTTTCGCGTTGTCCGGCGAATGGGTGGCCAGCGTGATCTGGATGAAGGCGATCAAATTGAAGCCGAGCGCCTCGCTGGAGAGATCGGCGTGATAGCCCGCGATCACCTTCTCTTCCTCCAGCCGCATGCGCCGCCGTGAGCATTGCGAGGCCGACAGGCCGACCAGATCGGCGAGTTGCTGGTTGGTGAGCCGGCCGTCATCCTGCAGCGCGGCCAGCAGCTTGAGGTCGAAGGCGTCGATGTCGATCAAGCAAAAACGATCCGTTTCATGCACAAACCAAGCATGATACTAGCCGGATGTGCCTCATTATGCATGCACTTTGCGCGGAATTTGGCGAAAAATCCCTGCGACAACCAGGGAGATTCTGCCATGGGTCCGTTTCCGCACGACGCGCCGCCCGCCGCCATCAGCGCCGATAACCCGATGGGCACCGACGGCTTCGAGTTCGTTGAATATGCCCATCCCGAGCCGGAACAATTGCACGCACTGTTCGGGCTGATGGGCTTTGCGCCGGTCGCGCGCCACAGGACCAAGAAGATCACGCTCTATCGCCAGGGCGACATCAATTATCTCGTCAATGAAGAGCCCGGCAGCCACGGTTTTGATTTCGTCGCCGCGCATGGCCCCTGCGCGCCGTCGATGGCCTTCCGCGTGGTCGATGCGAAGCGCGCCTATCAGCGCGCGCTGTCGCTCGGCGCCGAAGTGGCGGAAGCTTCGTCGGCGCAGAAAGCGCTGGATGTTCCCGCGATCAAGGGCATCGGTGGCAGCCTGCTTTATTTCGTCGACCATTATGGAGCTAATGGCTCGGCCTATGATGCCGAGTTCGAATGGCTCGGCGTGCGGGACCCTCGCCCGGCCGGGGCCGGCCTGTTCTATCTCGATCATCTCACCCATAATGTCCGCCGCGGTCGCATGGATGTCTGGGCGGGCTTTTACGAAAAGCTATTCAACTTCCGCCAGATCCGCTTCTTCGACATCGAGGGCCGCGCCTCGGGCCTGTTCTCGCGTGCGCTGACCAGCCCGGATGGCAAGATCCGGATTCCCATCAACGAGGATGCCGGCGATTCCGGCCAGATCGAGGAATATCTGAGCGCCTATCGCGGCGAGGGCATCCAGCATATCGCCTGCGGCTGCCGCGACATCTACCGCACCATCGAAGGCCTGCGCGGCGCCGGACTGCCGTTCATGCCGTCGCCGCCCGATACCTATTTCGAGAAGATCGACACGCGCCTGCCCAAGCACGGCGAGGACGTCGCGCGGCTAAAGGCAAACGGCATCCTGATCGACGGCGAAGGCGTGGTCGATGGCGGTCAGACCAAGGTGCTACTGCAGATATTCTCCGCCAATGCGATCGGTCCGATCTTCTTCGAGTTCATCCAGCGCAAGGGCGACGACGGGTTCGGCGAGGGCAATTTCAAGGCGCTGTTCGAATCGATCGAGGAAGATCAGATCAGGCGCGGAGTGTTGAAGGTGGAGCAGGTGGCTTAACTGTCGTCGTTATTGGGCACGCTGCTGCCTACAGCGTTGATTATCTTGCCGCCTTCCACCCACTCACCAGCCCGCCGATATCCGCCACTTCCGGCTCGCGGATCGCGGACGGCGTGCGCGAGAAGCGCGGGGCGGGGGCGGGCTGCGTCACGCCGTGACGTTCGACGAACACTTTTCGCGCCGCCATGTGCGGATGTTTCGGTGCTTCTGCCATGGTGAGGATCGGCGCGAAGCAGATGTCGGTGCCTTCCATGATCTTGCACCAATCCGCGCGGCTCTTGCTCTTGAAGATCTCTGCAAGCCTTGCCTTCAAGTCGGGCCAGGCCTCGCGGTCCATCTGCGCGTCAAAACGCTCCTCCGCCAGGCCCGCATGCTGGCGCAGCAGCGCATAGAATTGCGGCTCGATCGACCCGATCGAGACGAAATTGCCGCAGGAGCACTCATAGACGCCGTAGAAATGCGCGCCGCCGTCGAGAAAATTCCGCTCGCGGCCCTCGGCCCAGCGCCCCGTCGCCGTCATATCAAAGAACATCGACATCAGCGACGCGGCGCCGTCGCACATCGCGGCATCGACCACCTGTCCCCGGCCGGATTTCGATGCTTCGAAAAGGGCGGCAAGCACGCCGACCACGAGGTAAAGCGCGCCGCCGCCGAAATCGCCGACCAGGTTGAGCGGCGGCACCGGCTTCTCTCTGGTGCCGATCGCCGCGAGCGCGCCGGTGATGGAGATGTAGTTGATGTCGTGGCCCGCGGCATTGGCGAGCGGGCCTTCCTGGCCCCAGCCGGTCATGCGGCCGTAGACCAGTTTTGGGTTGCGCGCGAGCACGACGTCCGGGCCGAGCCCGAGCCGTTCCATCACGCCGGGCCGAAAGCCCTCGATCAGGGCGTCCGCGTCGGCGAGCAGGTCCAGCACCTGCGCGATCGCCGCCTGGTCCTTGAGATCGAGCTCGACAATCTTGCGGCCGCGTCCGGCGACCGATTTCAGGCTCTTCTTCGCACCGATACGGTCGAGCGTCACGACCTCGGCGCCCATGTCCGCCAGCATCATGCAGGCAAAAGGGCCGGGACCGATGCCCGCGAATTCGACAATGCGCGTTCCGGCGAGCGGGCCGGAGGCACGGAGCTGCGATTGCGGCGTGGTCTTGTCGAGCATGTCGTTTGTCCCTCGGCGTTTCCGGGCAGATTGTCTCGCTTGCGGCGACGTAGCAAGCGCGATTCACGCGCAGAGCGCCCGCAAAAACCAGGCGGCGCGCAGCGATGCGCGCCGCACAAACAATTGCGTTGAGTGGCTATCAGCCGGCCGCCGCAACCGCGCGTTGCGCCATCACCTTGATCAGATTGGCGCGATAGTCGGCGGAACCGTGAATATCGCTCAACAGGCCATCGGCGGAAATCGTTACGCTGTCGAGTGCGCCCGCCGACCAGCTCGACTTCAGCGCGGTTTCGATCGCGCCGACCCGCATCACGCCACTCTGCGAGGCCCCGGTCGCCGCAACGCGCACATCGCCCGACTTGGTCCTGGCGACGAACACGCCGGTCAGGGCAAAGCGCGAGGCGGGATGGCGGAACTTGGCGTATCCCGCCTTTGCTGGGACCGGGAAGGAGACGGCGGTGATGAGCTCGCCGTCTTCAAGCGCAGTCGTGAATAGGCCCCTGAAGAAGTCATCGGCGGAGATCGAACGCTTATTGGTCTTCACCGTCGCGCCGAGAGCGACCAATGCGGCTGGGAAATCCGCCGCCGGGTCGTTGTTGGCGATCGAGCCGCCGATCGTGCCGCAATAGCGAACCGCAGGATCGCCCAGCACCGAGGTGAGGTGGGCGATCGCGGGGATCGCCTTCGCCACGTCGCCGCTCGTCATGATGTCGTAGTAGGTCGTCGCCGCCCTGATCGTCAGCGTGTCGCCGGATGCCTCGCAGCCGACGAGATCCTCGATCTTCGCGATATCGATGAGGTCGGATGGCGAAGCAAGGCGCTGCTTCATGACAGGCAGCAGGGTTTGACCGCCTGCGAGATACTTTGCGTCCGTGCCCTTGGCGAACAGCGCGGCCGCGTCGTCGACCGAGGAGGCGCGGTGGTAATGGGTCTCGTACATCGTGTCCTCCCTTCAGCCGTGAATGGCGTGCCAGACGCGATCGGGTGTGGCCGGCATTTCCAGTCTGTTGTTGCCGATCGCATCCGTGATGGCGTTGATCACGGCGGCCGATGCACCGATCGCGCCGGCCTCGCCGCAGCCCTTGACGCCGAGCGGATTGCCCGGACACAGCGTCGTGGTGTGGGAGAGCTTGAACGACGGCAGATCGTCGGCGCGCGGCATGGTGTAGTCCATGAACGACGCGGTCACGAGCTGGCCGCTTCCGTCATAGACCACGCCTTCCAGCAGTGCCTGGCCGATGCCCTGGGCGAGGCCGCCATGGACCTGGCCTTCGACGATCATCGGATTGATGAGCCGCCCGAAATCGTCGGCCGCGACGAAGTTGACGAAGCTGGTCTTGCCGGTGCCGGGATCGACTTCGAGCTCGCAGATATAGGCGCCGGCCGGGAAGGTGAAGTTGGTCGGGTCGTAGAACGCCGTCTCCTTCAGCCCTGGCTCCATGCCGTCGGGCAGTTGTGCGCGGTGTAGGCTGCGAGCGCGACCATCGGCAGCGCCAGCGACTTGTCGGTGCCGGTCACCTTGAACTCGCCGTTCTCGATGACGATGTCGCCCTCGGAAGCTTCCAACAGATGCGCGGCGATCTTCTTCGCCTTGGCCTCGACCTTCTCCATGGCCTTGACGATCGCGGTGCCGCCGACCGCGATCGAACGCGAGCCGTAGGTGCCCATGCCGAACTGCACCTTGTCGGTGTCGCCGTGCACGATCGAGACCTGGCTGAGCGGCACGCCGAGCCGATCGGAAATGATCTGCGCGAACGAAGTCTCGTGGCCCTGGCCGTGGCTGTGCGTGCCGGTGAGCACCTCGATGGTGCCGACCGGATTGACGCGGATTTCGGCGGATTCCCATAAGCCCACGCCGGCACCGAGGCTGCCCACCGCCTTCGACGGCGCGATGCCACACGCCTCGATGTAGCAGGACACGCCGATGCCGCGCAGCTTGCCTTCTGCCTTGGCTTTGGCCTTGCGCGCCGGGAAGCCCGCATAGTCGATCGCCTTTTTGGCGGCCTCGAGTGAGGCCACGAAGTCCCCGGTGTCGTAGGTCATGATCACCGGCGTCTG
>JAFAUV010000307.1 GCA_019243075.1 Bradyrhizobium sp. | reverse complement strand
CGACCTTTCCGGTCAGGTTCGCATACGCGACCTGGTTGTCGTCACGCTGAGGCGTGGTGTAAGTCGCCCCCCAAAAGTTATTCAACAACTCGATCGGTGTCGTCGCCGGTGCGCCCAGCTTGTTGTCGGCCGCCCCGATATTGAGATGGAATTCGGCGTTCTCGCTCCGATAGCCCACGTCGCTGTAGAAGCGCCTTATATCGGATGACGTGAAATTGCGGAAACCATCGTCGTGCAAGCCTTCGAGCGCGACATAGGTCGCGAACTGGTCGACCTGCTTGCCCCATTGCGCCGAGCCCTGGAGCCGGCCGTAGGAGCCGCCCATCATATCGATCTCGGCGCCGTGATAGCTAAAACCGTCCTTCATCTGAACCGTGACAGCGCCGCCCAGCGCGTTCAGGCCGTAGGCTGGATTGTTCGTCACCACGGCGACCGATTTGATCGCAGATGTGGGAATCAAATCCCAATTGACGGTATCGCCGAAGGCTTCGTTGATACGCACGCCGTTCTGATACACGGCCAATCCCTGCGGCGTGCCCGAGACCGGCGAGCTGACGTAGCCGCGAAACTCGAGATTGGGCTGGAAGGGATTGCCTGAAACCTCGCTGACGTTGACGGCCGGCACGGCCTGCTGCAGGGCGTCTGTCACGTTCAACGAATAGGTGCGTTGGATTTGCCCGGAATCCACGAAGTTGATGCTTGAGGCCACCTCGTCCACGGGAAGAGCCGTGCTGGGAGTGGAGATCGGCGTTGTCGGATAGACCCGAAGTCTCGTCACCGCCGGACGAACGACGCGCTCGGCGCTTCTCTGACGGGTTGGCTTCACCCCGCTCTTCGGTACGGTGACTTCGACCGGCGGCAGCTCGGTCGTATAGCTTCCACTGTCCTGAGCGTAAGCCAATCCGCCTTCCAGGCCCACAGCTACCGACGCGAGAAGCACTACCCGCAGACCCATATTCCGTCCCCATTCCGTGCCGGCTGCTTTGGTCCCGCCGGTTCGGAATGACGATCTTAGTGGGCCGGCAGCGGCGCGCCATCCGCAAAAAGTCCCGACGCAATCGGGAAAATTCCCGAACAGAATCTTGGGAATTTTTTTTGGTTGCGTTGTGCCTGCTATGGATGCAGCTTCCGCCAAGCGCGACATTGCGGCACCTCCCTATCGTGATGATACTCGATTGCTGCTGGAGGATGTGCCCGATGCGGTCCTTCGCAGGACAGATGACCCTGGGCAGCCGCGCAAGCATCGGGCCTTTTCTACGGCCCGCCCGTGGGAACCGTCGCTTCGATGGTCACGCCGCTCTCGCCGGACGCCACGGTGAGCGTGCCGCCCAAAGCCAACAGCCGCTCCCGCATTCCGGTCAGGCCGAGGCCGAACTTCTGATCCGGCTTCAGCCCGCGGCCATTGTCCGAAATCCGCACGAGGGCGTAGCCGCGCGCCTCCTGTGATTCCGCTGGCCGCTCCGCCGGGGCGATGCTGACATTCACCTCGGTCGCATCGGCATGCCGAAACACGTTGGTGAGCGCTTCCTGCACGACGCGGTAGATGGTCAAGTCGGCGGTCTCGCCGACTTCCCCGAGCGATTGCGAAATCGTGGTCTCGATGGTCACATCGGGGCGGGATTGGTTCCACAAACGCAGCAAGGACCCCAACGCTTCGCGAAGCCCGAGCTCCGCGAGCCCGACCGGCCGGAGCTTTTCAAGAATGCGGCGGGTGAGCTGTTGCAGGCCGTCGACCTGCTCGAGCACGGCGCTGCCGTGCTTGCGCAGGGCTTCCGTTCCCGGCTCGTGCGATTGCGCCAGCCGCATCACAGCGCCGACATGGGCACGCAGCACGAAGAGATACGGCCCGAACTCGTCATGCAGCTCGCGGGCGATCTCCTTGCGTTCGAGGTCCTGCAACGACACCGCGCGCCGGGTGAGCCGCCGCTTCTCCTCGACGGCCTCGCCCAAGGTCATGGCGAGATGATTGAGCCGCGTGCAGATCGCGGCGAGCTCCGGCGCGCCGCCGGGCTCAACGCGTGCGTCGTAGCAGCCACCTTCGATCCTGACCATCGCCTGCGCGAGTGCCTCGAGCGGCGCCAGCGCGCGGCCGACGACCGTCATCGTGATCAGGAAGAGGGCTATCGCGACTGCCGTGCCGACCGCGAGCTGGGTCACTATCCCGTCCCAGATTTCGGCGATTTCATCGTTCGGAATCGAGGTGATGACGAGTGCCGTCTGCTTGCCATGGATCGAAACCGGAACACTGACCGAGGTTGTTTCGGGGTGAACGAGTGCGGCAAACCACGCAGGAACCGAAGACGAATCGTCGGTCTCATCCGCTCCCGCGCGCGAGGCTGGCGTCGGGCTGCCCTCGCCCTGCCGCGTGATGCTGACGTGACGCAAGCGCCTGAGATCGCGGACGATCCGGTCAAGCCGCGCATCGGGATCGGGCGCCTCGTTCACTGCCGTCACCATCGTCTCGGTGAACTCGCGCGCGAGCCGCGTGACGCTTTGATCTTCCGCCTGCACGCGGGGCGCGGCTTCCAGCGCAAGCCGCGCCACATTGATGGCAAGGCCGAGCGTCAGGATCAGCGCCAGAAGCAGGTTGATGCGCCCGCGCAGCGATAGTCGTTGCCACATTGCATGTCCCTCATCTGGCCTCCGCCCTCGGCAAGAGGAACGTTGACAGGCAGTTGGCTCGTCTGCCTTAATCGAAACGTACCGCATTGCCGCCCAAGTTGCATGGCCGACTGCAACTGCGCGCCTGCACGATGCGGCGCAGCAATGGGAGCGAGCCGCGGGGCGGATTCGATGCGCATTCTGATCGCTGATGATCATCCGATCGTAGCGTCCGGCTGTCGCACCGTGCTTGCCGACGAGCCGGACATCGTCATCCTGGAGGCATCGGATGCCGAGAGCGCCGAGCGCGCTTTCCTCGCCGAGCGTCCGGACCTCTGCGTGGTCGATATCAACCTGCCGACCGTCTCGGGTTTCGAGCTGACGCGGCGCATCCTGGCGCATGATTCCTCCGCCTGCATCATCATGTTCAGCATGAACGACGATCCAGCCTTTGTGGCGCGGGCCATCGAAAGCGGCGCCAAGGGTTACGTGGCCAAGACCGGCGATCCGCAGGATCTGCTCGAGGCGATCCGCGAAGTCGGCAGGGGCGGCGTCTATCTGCCATCCGCGCTGGCGCGCAACATCGCCTTTTCCGGGCCTGCCGTCGCGAAAAGTCCCCTGTCAAAGCTCAACCCGCGCGAGATGGAAATCCTGCGCCTGCTGTCCTCCGGCAAGAGCCTGTCCGAGATCGCCTGGCTGATCCATTCCCCCTACAAGACAGTCGCCAATACCTCCTCGATCATTCGCCAGAAGCTCGGCGTGCGGACCGCGGCAGAACTCGTGCGTCTGGCCATCGAGAGCGGCGTGTCGTAAAGAATCGCGTCTTCCGAGCACGAGCCCCGCGAGATCATGACCATGCAGACCGTTTCCACGAACCGCTCTTACGGCGGCACGCAAGGCGTCTATCGACACCCGAGCGCCGAGACAAATACCGACATGGCGTTCTCGGTCTATGTTCCCGACCATCGCGAGGGCAGCAAACTGCCGGTCGTCACCTATCTGTCGGGGCTGACCTGCACCCATGCCAATGTCACGGAAAAAGGCGAGTTTCGCAGCGCCTGCGCCGAGCACGGTCTGATCTTCGTTGCGCCCGACACCAGCCCGCGCGGCGCAGATGTGCCCGGCGATCCTGCCAATTCCTATGATTTCGGCTTGGGCGCGGGATTTTATGTCGATGCGACCGAGGCGCCGTTTGCGCGCAACTACCGCATGTGGAGCTATGTCACCGAGGAGCTGCCAAAGCTCATCGCCGAGCATTTTCCGGCCGATCCGCAGCGGCAATCGATCATGGGCCACTCCATGGGCGGCCACGGCGCGCTGACATGCGCGCTACGTCATCCCGATCGTTATCGCGCCGCCAGCGCCTTTGCACCGATCGTCGCGCCCTCGCAAGTGCCGTGGGGCCTCAAGGCGCTCGGCGGTTATCTCGGCAACAACAGCAAGGCCTGGCGCAAGCATGACACCGTCGCGCTGATCGAGGACGGCGCGAAATTCAGGGAGTTTTTGGTCGATTACGGCGATGCCGATCAATTCCTGACCGAGCAGCTTCGGCCCGAGTTGCTGCAAGCAGCCTGCGAAAAGGCCAAAATTCCCCTCACCTTGCGGCGGCAAGCCGGCTACGACCACAGCTATTATTTCATCTCGACTTTCATGGGCGATCATCTGCGCTGGCACGCGCAGCGGCTCAAAGCCTGATCCGGCCCTATCGCGACTGCGGCGCGCCGTAATTCGGCGCGAGCAAACGTTCCCGCACCAGGTAATGCGTGGCGCGCGACCAGGATTCGTCCGTATTGCCGCGCATGTCGGCGCTCGCAACCGTGACGAGACGGCCGGTCTGCGCATCATGCAGATAGACATTCACATTGAGGATGAGGTTCGAGACCTTCTGCACCGTGCCGGTGATGTACAGTTCTGCGCCGAGCTGCCTTGCCAATTTGGCATCGCAGCCGCCACACGCCTGCAAATGGCTCTGATGCGCCGCAGCATTGACCGGAGCGATGTCAAGGATCTGGAACTTGCCGGACTCGCCGAGCTCCTTGCGTAGCTGGTCGCCGGTCCGCATCAAACGTTCCTGCTCATCGCTGCGCTTGCCGTACGTCTCGCCCTGCAGGCTGGTGTCGATCATCTCGAAATCGAACACCGCGAGTTTCGGCGGCTCGGCCGCATGGGCCTGCACCCAACCCAGCGACAGCGCAGCGATGACAAGGCGTGCTCTCATGATCGTGACCTGCATACACGCGACAACGCAACGATACAAAGTAGGCTTGCAAGCTAAGGCAATTCAGTCATGTTGCAACAAGAGTTCTCCGCCCCAAGGAGAACCTCACGAGGAGATGCCATGATCCGATGCCTGATCGGAGCGATCGGTCTGGGCGTGGTCGCGACGCAGGCGCTCGCGGCCGGGCCGCTCGAGATTGGCATCGGCTATCTCGGCCATGCCGGCGTCAAGGAGACCTTGTCGCTGGTCGAACAGCCCGCGGGCAATGACGGCATCGCCGGCGCGCGGCTTGCGATCGAGGACAACAACACCACCGGAAAATTCCTCAACCAGCATTTCACGCTGGACGAGACGCGGATCAAGGATGGCGAGGAGGCGGTCAAGGCCGCGACCGCGCTTGCCGAACATGACGGCTTCATCATCCTCGATCTCGCGCCCGACGAGGTCTTGAAGGTGGCCGACGCGCTGCGCGACCGCGGCACCGTGCTGTTCAATGCCGGCTCGACCGACGACCGGCTGCGCGAAGAGGATTGCCGCGCCAATGTCGTACACGTTGCTCCCACCCGTTCAATGCTGGCGGATGGGCTCGGCCAGTACCTCGTCTGGAAGCAATGGAGGCGCTGGCTGCTGGTGGCCGGCTCGCATGACAACGACAAGCTCTATGCCGATGTGCTGCGCCGTACGGCCACGCGCTTTGGCGCCAAGATCGTGCAGGAGCGCACCTTCGAGGACACAGGCGGCGCGCGGCGCACCGACAGCGGCGTCACGCTGATCCAGCGCCAGATGCCGGTCTTCACCCAGCAGGCGCCGGCCTATGACGTTCTCCTTGCCGCCGACGAAAGCGAGGTGTTCGCCTCCTATTTGCCCTACCGCACCTGGGATCCGCGGCCGGTAGCAGGTTCAGCCGGGCTGATGCCGACAAGCTGGGATGGCGCGCACGACCAGTGGGGCGCGATCCAGATCCAGAACCGCTTCGTCAAGCTTAATTCGCGCCGCATGACCGCCCTGGACATGCAGGCCTGGACCGCCGCGCGCATGATAGGCGAAGCCGTCTCGCGGACCAATTCCGGTGATGCGAAGGCGATATTTGCGTTCATCAAGGGAAAGGATTTTTCCGTTGCAGCCTTCAAGGGCCAGCGCTTGACCCTCAGGGACTGGAACCTGCAACTTCGTCAGCCCATCCTGCTGTCCGACGGCCGCATGGTGGTGTCGGTGTCGCCGCAGGAAGGATTCCTGCACCAGGTTTCCGAACTCGATACGCTCGGCGTCGACCGACCCGAAACCAAATGCAAACTGCAATGATGGCGGAGAGATCGTGCATGTGGCTTCGTTGCCTGCTTTCCCTCGGTGCGCTCTGGCTCACGGCCGCTCCCGCCTCGGCCTATGTCGCCTATGTCTCGAACGAGAAAGGCAACACGGTCACGGTCATCGATACCGACAAATGGGCGGTCACCGCCACCATCAAGGTAGGGCAACGGCCGCGCGGCATCGAGTTCACGCGAGATGGAAAATTCGTGATGGTTGCCGTCGGCGACGACGACACCATCCAAATGATCGACACCAAGACGCTGCAGATCGTAGACACCCTGCCCTCCGGCCCCGATCCGGAACTCTTCACCCAGGATGCGGCCGGCAAGACGCTGTACGTCGCCAACGAAAATGACAATACCGTCACCGTCATCGATATCGCCAAGCGCACGCGGCTCGGCGACATTCAGGTCGGTGTCGAGCCCGAAGGCATGATGGTCAGCCCCGACGGAAAGATCCTGATCTGTACGTCGGAGACGACCAACATGGCGCATTTCATCGACACCTCGACGCGCGAGGTTGCCGCCAATGTGCTGGTCGATTCACGGCCGCGCTTTGCCGAGTTCAAGCATGACGGCTCGGAATTGTGGGTGTCTTCCGAAATCGGCGGAACGGTTTCGATCATCGATCCGGTCAAGCATGTCGTGATCGGCAAGGTCACCTTCAACATTCCGGGCTTGCGCAGCGAGGCAATCCAGCCGGTCGGCATCGGCATGACCAAGGACGACAAGACCGCCTTTGTCGCGCTCGGGCCCGCCAATCGCGTCGCCGTCGTTGACGCCACCACCCATGCCGTGACCAAATATCTTCTGGTCGGCCAAAGGGTCTGGCACATGGCGTTCACGCCGGATGAAAAATATCTAATGGTCACCAACGGCGTTTCGAACGACGTCTCGGTGATAGACGTCGCCGCGCAAAAGGTGCTCAAGAGCATCCAGGTCGGCGAGCTGCCCTGGGGCGTAACGATATCGCCATGATCGCAACCGAAGCACCGGCCGCCGTGGCTTCCGCCGATCCCTCCACTCCGGCCCGGCGCCAAGCGGCCGCGACGCCGGCGCTGTCGATCTCCGGCGTGAGCCACGCTTATGGCGCGCGCCGCGCGTTGATCGACGTCGACTTTACCGTGGCGCCCGCAAGTTTCACGGCGTTGCTCGGCCTGAACGGTGCCGGCAAAAGCACGCTGTTCTCGCTGATCACGCGGCTGTTCGGCATCCAGGCCGGCCAAATCAGCATTTTCGGCCACGACATCGGCCGTGCGCCCGGCGAAGCCTTGCGGCTGCTCGGCGTCGTGTTCCAGCCGCGCACGCTCGACCTCGATCTCTCGCTCATGCAGAACCTGCTCTATCACGCGGCACTGCATGGCATTGGGCGGCGCGATGCGCGCAACCGGGCGGAAGAGGTGCTGGCGCGGATCGCCCTTGCCGATCGGGCGGGCAGCAAGGTGCGCGACCTCTCGGGCGGACAGATGCGCCGGCTCGAGATCGCGCGTGCGCTGCTGCATCGGCCGCGCCTCTTGCTGCTCGACGAAGCCACCGTCGGGCTCGATGTTAAGGCGCGCTCGGATATCCTGTCCCACGTCCGCCAGCTCGTCGCCGAGCAGGGCATCGGCGTGCTCTGGGCCACGCATCTGTTCGACGAGATCGCGCCAGGCGACGATCTCGTCATCCTGCATCAGGGCCGCATGCTGGCGCGCGGCGCAGTGGGCGATGTCCTCGGCAAGGCCGGCGCGCAGGACGTCAACTCGGCCTTCATGCGCCTGACCGGCGCGCAATCGGGGAGTCTCGCGCCATGAGCTCCACGACGGTCGATAACAGCCGCAGCGGCTTCTCGCTCAGCGAATATGTCACCTGCCTCAACGGCATCGTGTGGCGCGAGGCGCTGCGCTTCCTGCATCAGCGTGAGCGTTTCGTCTCCGCGCTGGTGCGGCCGCTGGTCTGGCTTTTCATCTTCGCCGCCGGCTTCCGGCAGGTGCTCGGCATCTCCATCATCCCTCCTTACGAGACCTACATCCTCTATGAGGTCTATATCGCGCCCGGTTTGATGGCGATGATCCACCTCTTCAACGGCATGCAATCCTCACTCTCGATGGTCTATGACCGCGAGATGGGCAACATGCGCACGCTTTTGGTAAGCCCGTTGCCGCGCGGCTATCTGCTGTTCTGCAAGCTGCTCGCGGGAACTGCGGTTTCGCTGCTGCAGGTCTATGCATTCCTCCTCATCGCGTGGTTCTGGGACATCACCCCGCCGCCGATCGGCTATCTCACGCTGCTGCCGGCGCTGATCCTGTCCGGCCTGATGCTGGGTGCGCTCGGCATGCTGATCTCGTCGGGGATCAAGCAGCTCGAAAATTTCGCGGGCGTCATGAACTTCGTGATCTTCCCGATGTTCTTTGCATCATCCGCCCTTTACCCGCTATGGCGGGTGCAGGAGGGCAGCCCGATGCTCTACTATGTCTGCCAATGGAATCCGTTCACGCATGCGGTCGAGCTGATCCGATTTGCGCTGTACGGCCAGGTGAACTGGATATCGCTCGCGGTGGTCGCGGGCTGTACGGCGGCCTTCATGATCGGCGCGATTTTCGCCTATGATCCCTCGCGCGGGCTGGCCCGACGGGGACCCGCCGGAGGCGAGACATGAGATTGCCAGGCATGATCGGGTCACTGCTGATTGCCGTTGCGTCGACGCAAATCTGCGCCGCCGCCGATCCGCGCTACCCGGACTGGCCATGCGCCCAGGCCAAGGTGCCAGAGATTTCGCTGGCCCAGGTCTGGGCTGGTCCGCCACTCGGCGATGCCACGGACAAATGGAAGGACGATCCCCAGATCGGCGCGTTGGTGGCCAAGCTCGCGGTCAGAAGGACGCCGCTGGAGGAGGCGGAAAGGGCCGTTACCGATTTCCTCTCCGCGCCCGGCA
>JAFAUV010000120.1 GCA_019243075.1 Bradyrhizobium sp. | reverse complement strand
AATCCTTGTCGGCGGCCTCGGTGACGCGCAGCGCGACGTTGCCTTCGGCCTCGCGGAGCAGGCGGTCGCGGATCATGCGGCTCGTCACCTTGTCGCCCTCGGTGCCGGCGAGCGGCGAGTTGTTGACGATGAACGACATCGACACCGTCGGCGGATCGATCGGCTGCGCCGGCAGCGGCGTCTCGATCGCAGGATCGCAGAACGTATCGGCGACGGTGCCCTTGGTGAGGCCTGCGATCGCGACGATATCGCCGGCGCCGGCTTCCTCCAGCGGGGTGCGCTCGATGCCGCGGAAGGCCAGAATCTTGGTGATCCGTCCCTGCTCGATCAGCCGGCCGTCGGCGCCCAGCACCTTGACCTGCTGGTTCGGCCTCAAGGTGCCCGAGGTGATGCGGCCGGTGATGATGCGGCCGAGATAGGGATTGGCCTCGAGGATGGTGCCGATCATGCGGAACGAGCCCTCCTCGACGGATGGCGGCGCGACATGGCGCAGGATCAGATCGAACAGCGGCTGCATGCCGGCGTCCTTCGGGCCTTCCGGACTGTCGGCCATCCAGCCCTGCTTGGCCGAGCCGTACAGGATCGGAAAGTCGAGCTGCTCCTCGCTGGCATCGAGGGCGGCAAACAGATCGAACACCTCATTGATGACTTCGGTCGGGCGCGCGTCCGGGCGGTCGACCTTGTTGATGACCACGATCGGCTTCAGACCGACCTTGAGCGCCTTGGAGACCACGAATTTGGTCTGCGGCAGCGGACCTTCGGCGGCGTCGACCAACACCAGCGCGCCGTCCACCATGTTGAGGATGCGCTCGACCTCGCCGCCGAAATCGGCGTGGCCGGGGGTGTCGACGATGTTGATGCGCGTGTCCTTCCACTGCACCGAGGCGGCTTTCGCCAGGATGGTGATGCCGCGCTCGCGCTCCAGGTCGTTGGAGTCCATGGCCCGCTCGGCCACCTTCTGGTTCTCGCGGAAGGTGCCGGACTGCTGCAGCAGGCGATCGACGAGGGTGGTCTTGCCGTGGTCGACGTGGGCGATGATGGCGACGTTGCGGAGGTTCATGGGTAGCTTCTTCCAGCCGTGCAATGGTGAGCGCGATCTCGCCGGATAGCCGGAACCCAAGTCCCCGATACCCTCGCAAATCCTGCTCAAACCTGAAATTCGAAAGGGGGCCAGCCGGCCCAAAAAGGAAGCCCGGCCGAAGAGACCGGGCGAACCTTTACGCGTTGCGGTGCAATATAGTCAGAAAACGCTAAAAAACAATGGGTTGTTTGGCGTTTAGACACCTGAATTTGGCGCCAGGTCGGCTTGGCGGCCGTCGTAAAACCGTCACGGGATGGCGTCCAGCTCGGAGCAAGCCGCAGGAGTTGAGCCGTGCCAGACGAACTCGACCCGCTACAGCGCCCGTCCCGGCTCTTCGGTCGGATAGACCCCGCGCAACACCTCCTCGAAATGGTTCTTCACCGACTCGTTGCAGAGGCAGGCGCGCGTCTGCAACGCGTCGCGGTCGCGCACCAGGATGGCCCCGCGGCGGGTCTCGACGACCCCTTCTGCCTTGAACGTCTGCATGACCCGGCTGGCATAGGAGCGGCCGACCCCAAGCAGGGTCGCAAGCTGCTCGTGAGTCAGCGGCACAATGTCGCTGCCGTCGGCGCGCTCCATGGCGGAAACGATCCATTTGGCGGTGCGCTGCTCGATCGAATGCACGGCGTTGCAGGCGGTCGACTGGAAGATCTGCGCCAGCATGCAGTCCGCATAGCGCGCGAAGATATTGCGCAGCGACGCTGATTTGCCCTTCGCCGTTTCCAGCCTGCTGATCGGAACTCGGGCGCAGGGCCCGGCGAATTTGACGCAGATCCGCGTATAGGCCGGCAGAAAACCCTGGCTCACAATCCCGCCGACCGCGCCTTCGCGCCCGACCAGAATGGTTTCGACATCGCGGCCGTCTTCGTTCGGCACGATGTAGGACACCAGGCATGGCCCGCAGGGGAAATACACGGTCTCGACATTGGCGCCGGGGTTGTAGAGCAGGTCGTTGGCTCCCGCCTGCCCTTGCGCCAGGTACGGCTCGATCAACGCGAAATCGGCCCGGTCGAGCCGGCGCAGCAGATTATTGTACGGCCGGTCGGTGATCTCGGCCGCGGGATCGCGTCGCGTGAGCATGGGAACTCCTCGTCTAGGCATAAAGCGACGATACGCGAACTGGTTCCCGATTTGCGTCCACAAGTGCACAGACAGAGACGCGAGGAGTGTGCTGGTTTCGGCGTGGGAACCCGCTCCTGCGCCGCCCGGGCAGAAGCTGCGGCAGTCCTCATCCCAATACCCCTGCCTATGGCGTGATCATGGAACCCGCCTCTTTTGACGGCCTGCCGATCGATGTCCTGATCGTCGAGGACGATCCGATCATCGCGCTCGATTTCGAGGACCGGATTCTCGGCTTCGGGGTGAAGACGGTGCGGTGCGCCGGCGGCGTCGCGCAGGCGCTGATGATGATCGACCAAAGGGCGCCGGATTTCGCGCTGCTCGATGTCGGGCTGGTGCGCGAAAAAAGCTTTGCCGTCGCCGAACGGCTGGAGGCGCTGAAAGTTCCCTTCGCCTTCGTCACCGGCTATGGCGGCGATCGCGTGGATGCAGCCTTCGCCGAGCGGCCAAGGCTGCCAAAACCCTGTTCGAGCGAAGCACTGCTCGCCGTGATGCAGCGCTTCGCCAGGCGGTAGACGTTACACCGGCAATCCTAAACAGGCCTGGGATCGAGCGTGGTCGACCACAGCGCGACATCGGCGCGATCCCGCAGCGTCACCGTCATCTGCCCCGTCGCCCCCTCGATCCCGACATGGCCGAAGAACTGCATGCCGGCCGAGGGCGGCAGGTTCTGCTTGTCGTCGCCGGGGGCTTTGACGAACTTCACCTCGGGACCGAAGGTGTTGTCGAGCTCGTTCGGGCCGAACGTGCCGGCGTGCAAGGGGCCCGAGACGAACTCCCAGAACGGGTCGAAATCCTGGAACTGCGCCTTGTCCGGATTGTAGTAGTGCGCGGCGGTGTAGTGCACGTCGGCGGTGAGCCACACCGTGTTCCTGATCGGCGCGGTCTTGATGAAGCGCAGGATTTCGGTGATTTCCAGCTCGCGGCCGCGCGGAGGGCCATTGCCCTGCGCGAACGCCTCCGAGCCCTTCTTGTTGGTGGCGTCATCCCACACGATCAGCGACAGCGGCATGTCGGAAGCGATCACCTTCCAGGTCGCGCGTGAATTGAGCAGCGCGCGCTTCAGCCACTGCATCTGGTCCGGCCCCAGGAAATAGGCGTCCGGCCCGTAGGTGTCCTGCAGGTTCGGACCGTTCGGGCCGCGATAGCTGCGCTCGTCGAGCATGAACACATCGAGATGCGGCCCGTAGCTCAGCGCGCGGTAGACCCGGCCCGGCTCGACGATGCTTTCGCGCATGGGATACATCTCGTGAAAGGCTTGCGCCGCCCGCGCCGCCAGCACCGAGATGCTGCGCTCCTTGTAGGCGGCCGGAATGTCCTTTGATGACGACCAGTTGTTCATCACTTCGTGGTCATCCCACTGCACGAAGATCGGCACCTCGGCATTGAAGGCGCAGACATTCTCGTCCATGAAATTATATTTGTGGGCGGCACGGAATTCGTCGAGCGTCTCGGCGACCTTGGCCTTTTCCGGAATCGTGATGTTCTTCCAGATCTTGCCGTCGGCAAGCTTCACTTCCGCCGATATGACGCCGTCGGCATAGATGGTGTCGCCGGAATGGATCAGGAAGTCCGGCTTGTGCTTGCGCATCGCCGAGAAGGTGACCATGCCGCCGTCATCGGGGTTGATGCCCCAGCCCTGGCCCGCGACATCGCCGCCCCAGACGAAGCTGACGTCGCGCTTGTCCGACGGCGCGGTGCGGAAGCGGCCGACCACCGGCTCGCTCTCGACCGCAGGATGCGAGAGATCGCGGAAGCGGACGCGATAGAAAATGTCCTGGCCGCCCGGAAGATTGTCGACCAGCATTTTGGCCGTGAAGTCGGTCTCCGGCAGGGCATTGATCGGCGGCAGCGCGCGGGCATCCTTGAACGATTCGGTGGTCGCGACCTCGACCATCATCTGCGACGGGCGGTCGGCGCGCGACCAGATCACGCCGCCATCGGCGCCGATGTCGCCGGACTGCACGCCATGGGTCACCGCGGGCCGGTCGGCGGCGCGCGACAGATATGGCATCGCGACCAGGCCGACGCCGGTGGCGGCCGCCGTGGACAGGAAGCGGCGGCGGGAAAGGCGGAGCCTCTTGCGGGGGATGTGGAGCGTCATGCGGGCCTCCTTGCGTCGGTAGCCGGTAATGGCGCCGACAGACCTAGAAAGGTTGTGTGACGCGGCGATTACACAAAACGCCGTCAACACTGTCGGGTCGTCGATTATCCCGTCGCCTCCTCACCCACGAGGAGCGACAGCGTGAGCTTACAGCGTGCCGGTGGCGCGCAATTGCGAGCCGCTTCGCTGCAGGTTCTGTGGCAGGCTGAGCAGCAGCAGCTTGCGGTCGGAGACGGCGTTGTGAAATTGCTCCAGCGCGATGTTGAAGGCGGTCAATGCGCCTTCCTCGATTGTGCCATGCTCGAAGCAACGCAGCGTGTCGCGCAAGATGTCGTCGGCTTCCGACTGCATGCGGTCGAGCTCCTCGGTCGTCTCGCTCCTGCGCGCCACCGCGATCATGTCGAGCAGCTTTTCGCGCAGTGTGGAATTGTTGTTGCGCTCGTCCTTTTTCAGGTAGCCCGCAAACCAGGCGCCGATCGAGCCCGTCGCCGACAGCGCCATCAGACCCCACCAGATGAGATCGCTGTAGCGATCCAGGAACGTCTTTTCCTCGCCGTCGACAAAGGCAGCCGCGCCGGGATGCACGGGAATCACGGCGTCCTTGTCGGTGTCCGGGGTCTCGATCTTCGCGGCCAGCGGGAACTCCGTCATCAATTGCTGCCGGATCGCGAACAGCTGCCGGGTGAAGGCGGCGACGGTGACGTCCGACAGGCCCTTGCGCGCCACGATGTGGTGGGAGAAGCCGATCGTCTTCACCTCGTCGTCCGGCCGCTCCGGCGAGCCGAAGGTGCCGGCCGGAATTTCGGTGGCCTCGTAGGACGGATGGTTCTGCGCGATGGCTTCCGCAGCGTCGATAGCGAGGAAAGTCGGTTCGCTGCCGCCCTCCCTGCCGGAAGCGGCAATTGCCTCTGCGGTGATCTTGCTGTTGAGCGGACCCGCGGCGAGATAGGCATCCGCCTTCTGGCTTCGGATGGCCTCCGCGACTTCGGTGGCCGGGAACTGCACGATCTCGACCTTGGAAGCGTCGATGCCATATTGCTGCAGGATGACCTTCAGCACGTTCACGTTGGCCTGGGTCTTGCCGACGACGCCGACGCGGTGCCCGACAAGCTGGCTGATCTTGGTGATCTTCGCGCCCGATTTCCTGCCCCTGCCGCTGCCCTTGGCCGGCGGCGGCGCCCACAACACCACGAAATTCTTGCGCAGGGTCGCGACCGCCTGGGCGTTCTTCGGCACGTCGAGATCGCCGCGGATGATCGCGAGATCGACCTTGCCTTGCGCGAGCGCGTCGGCGCTTGCCACCGCGCCGTCGGTCGGCACCGGTTTGAGGCGGACATAGGCGCGGTTTTGCACAAAGGCCTGGGTCAGCGTCTGCACGACCTTGAGGTCATCGCTGCCGGCGGGACCGACTGCGATCTTCAGCGTCACGGGCCGCTCGGCGAAGTAATAGCCGGCCGCAAGCGCGCCCACGATGGCCAGCGCGCCGGCGATCGTGACCAGCACCGCCCGTCGTGCCGCGGAGCGCGGCGCAGGCGATACCGGCGGGCCGCTCACGAACTCCTCAGTCATGGATCTGGCAAACAATCGTCTGACGCTCAAATTCATCCTGGAGGCAAGTTCAGCTTGGTGGATCGTGTGGAACAAGATCGTAGCAAATTTCTTGCCGTCCAGGGGTTACAACTGCGTCAGGGGTACCGCCAGCGGCGGGGGCGCCAGGTAATGTCCGGCTGAACAAGGGAGGTCAAGATGTCGCAGCGGCTTTCGGCGGAGGCGCGGAAATCGGCGCTGGCCGGGTTGTCCGGCTGGACCGAGGTGGAAGGGCGCGAGGCGATTGCCAAGACCTTCGTCTTCAGGGATTTCAACGAGGCCTTCGGCTTCATGTCCCGCTCGGCACTGGTCGCGGAAAAGCACGATCATCACCCGGAATGGCGCAACGTCTACAAGACGGTGGAGGTGGTGCTGGCGACCCATGACGCAGCCGGCGTCACGGCCAAGGATATCGAACTGGCGAAGGCGATGAATGCCATCGCAACCGCGCTTGGCGTCGCCTGACCCGGCCTTGCGCCAGGCAAGCGGCATCCCCAATTCGTGGTTTGCGGCCCACCACGGCTCCTCGCCGCGCGAGTCGCATTCCCGGAACGGGCGTTCAGGATGCCGAGATGGCAAGGGAGTTCAGCGCAGGTTTCGAGCCGGCGGCCCGCCTCGCGGAAGATCGCGAGAGCGTGCGCAGGCGTTTCTGGATCAAGCTGAAGCAGGTGGCGGCAAAACTGCCGTTCACCGAGGATCTGCTCGCGGCCTATTACTGCGCCTTCGACAAACGGACCCCGCGCCATGTTCAGGTCGCGCTTCTCGGCGCCATCGCCTATTTCATCCTGCCGTTCGACTTCATTCCCGACATGATGCCGGTGCTCGGCTTCACCGATGATGCTGCAGTCCTCGCCACCGCGATCCGTCTGGTCGCGACCCACATCACCGAGGATCATCGCGAGGCCGCGCGCGCGGCATTGCAGCGGGGCATCGAGGAAGCCTAAAGAGCGTCAAACGCGATCAGCCCGGCCATGAGGGCCGGGCTGAGCGTGCGAGCGTGCGAGGGGAAGCTATCGCCGCCCGCTCATTGCGGCTTGCTTGGGCGAACCACCTGCGCTCTGGCGTTAGACGCGTCCTTTGCCGGGTCCTTGGCCGCATCCTTGACCGTGTCCTTGGCCGTCTGGTCCGCCTGCCAGGCCTGGAATTGCTTGAACAGCGCCTCGCGGTCGGCATCCGACTGCGCGCCCTTCGCCGCCGCCGGGTTCTGTTTCAGGAATTCGTCGAAGCGGCCGCGCGCGACCGGTTGGACATTATGGCTGTCCAGCCATTGCTGCGCATAAGGCAGGCGGCTCCAGCCGGCCAGCGGCGCCGCCAGCGACGTCTCCTTCCACTTCGGATGGAACGGCGGGTTCTGCAGGGCGGGGAACTTGGTAAAGAACGCATCCACGAATTGCGTGAGCTTGCGATAGCGGTCCGAGCCCGGCGCCCAGTTATAGGCCGCGAGCAGCGCGGGCACCGCGATGGTATCGACCCGCTCGCCTTCCGCGATCAGGTTCGGATAATCCTTCGAGGTCATGGTCGCCGGCAGATAGTCGCCCTGCAGCGGCTTTTCATAGTCGACCCGCACGAGGTGGAAGCGGCCGTCATTGTTGAAGTTGGAAACCGATTTGTACGGCTTGCCGCCCACCACGATCACGGCGTCGAGCTCGCCGGCCTTTAGTTTCTCCATCGCGATGCGCTGCTCGATATAGAGCCAGTTCGCCTTGAGGCCGAGCCGTTCGGCCACGGTCAACACCGTGACGAAGGTGCTGCCATTGGGCAGGTCGACGCTCACGCGCTTGCCTTCGAGGTCACGCAGGCTCTGCACCGATTTCGGCGCGATGACCTGCATTTCCTCGTTGTAGAGCTTGGTGACATAGGTGAACTGCTTCTTGATGTCCTTGGCGAAGCCCTTGCGCTCGAGATAGTCGAGCGTATCGGCGCGCACGATGCCGATATCGACGCCCTGCAGGAACAGGATGTCGGCGACGCTTTGCACCGAGCCGCGGCCGACGATCGGGAGCACGCGCAGCTTGTTGCCGTCGTCGAGCACCGAGGCGAGGTCGGCGCCGATCTGCACATAGGTGCCGCCGATGGTGCCGGTGATCAGCGTGATCGTGTTGGCGTTCAGCGCCTGCTTGGTCTGCGCCGAGCCGAACTGGAAGATGGCCCGAAGACTGTCGGAGACCTTGGCCGGATCATACTCGGTCTCCTCGGCGCGGGCCGCCAAGCCGCACGCCATCATGATGGCAACGAACGCCAGTGCAAATAAACGTCGCATGTTGTCCCCTAGAGCCGGTGTGAAAAATCAGTTCGGCAGTTGTGCCAGCCGGCGTTGTGCGTCGGCCGAACCGAGCTGCGCGGCCTTCTGGTACCAGGCGCGGGCCATCGCGGGCTCGGGCGTGGTGTTGCGGACGTCGGCGGTGCCGAGCACGTCCGGATCGTAGGTCTGCGCCAGCAAGAGCGCCGCGTCGGCCTCCTGGGATTCGGCGGCGCGCTCGAGCAGCAGCCGGGCGGACATCAGATCACCCGATGCCAGAAAGCCCCTGGCGCGCTGCATCAGGCGGGCCATTTCCTCCGCATCGGCTTGCCGGGCTTGCGGCGGCGGCGCTGCGGCGGGAGCGGGAGGAGCGGTCGCCGCAGCCGGCGCCAGGGCGGCAAGCGGTGCTGCTGCCGCAGGCGCCGCGCGGTTCTGCAATGCGGCCTGGTAGGCCGACGAAATCTCCTCTCGTGATGGCAGCATCGCAACCTGCTGCGGCGCTCTGGTCGCGCTGGTGCCGGACGTCGGATTGGGCGGACCCGCCAGCCGC
>JAFAUV010000021.1 GCA_019243075.1 Bradyrhizobium sp. | reverse complement strand
CAGCCGAAACAGCGCCCCCCAGTGCTTCGTTTCGCCGGCCTGCCACCTTTCTGGGCAGCGGGTTTCCACCGCTGCTCGCGCGCAGCGCCACTACACGCTTCCCACTGTTTTCAGCCGGGCACGCGGGTGGATTTCCGCCTGCGACAGCACCGTGGTCTGGGCGCGGAATCGCTCAACCAGCGAGCGCACGAACGGCCGGATCGCGGCCGAGGTCACCAGCACCGGCGCCTCGCCCTCGCGCGCGGCGCGCTCGAACGCGTCGCGCACCGCGGCCATGAACTCCGACAGCTTTGAGGGCTGCATGGCGAGGCTGCGTTCCTCCCCCGTCCCGACCAGGGATTCGGCAAAGGCCTGTTCCCATTTCGCCGACAGCGCGATCAGCGGCAAATAGCCGTTGGGACCGGTATTATGCGCACAGATCTGGCGCGCCAAGCGTGCTCGGACATGCTCGACCATGGTGGCGGGATTACGGGAAAAGGCGAGCGCGTCCGCGATGCCTTCCAGGATGGTGGAGAGGTCGCGGATGGAAATGCGCTCGGCGAGCAGCAATTGCAGCACGCGCTGGATGCCGGAGACCGTGACCTGCGCCGGCACGATGTCCTTGACCAGCTCGCTCTGCTCCTTGGGCAACTCCTTGAGCAGCTTCTGCACCTCGCCATAGGAGAGCAGGTCGCTCATGTTGCCCTTGAGCAGCTCGGTGAGATGGGTCGACAGCACGGTCGCCGCGTCGACGACGGTATAGCCCTTCAGCGCGGCCTCTTCCTTCAGCGAGGCGTCGACCCAGGTCGCCGGCAGGCCGAAGGTCGGTTCGGTGGTGTGGATCCCTGGCACGTTGACCTGGCCGCCCCCGGGATCCATGACCATGAACTGGTTCGGCCAGACCTTGCCCTGGCCGGCGTCCACCTCCTTGATCTTGATGATGTAGGTGTTGGCCTCGAGCTGGACGTTGTCGAGGATGCGCACCGCCGGCATCACAAAGCCCATCTCGATCGCGAGCGACTTGCGCAGCGCCTTGATCTGCTCGGTCAGCCGGTCCTGGCCGTCGGGGCCGTTGACCAGCGGCAGCAGCGCATAGCCGAGCTCGATCTTGAGATCGTCGATCTTCAGCGCGGCGGTGATCGGCTCTTCCGCGGCCTGCCCGCCCGCGGCCGCTGCCGGGGCCGCGGCGGCCTTGGCTTCCTCGACGGCCTTGGCATGCTTGACCTTGCGCGCCTTCCAGGCCAGCGCCGCGGCGCCGCCGCCGAGGGCCAGGAACGGAATGGTCGGAATGCCCGGCAACAGCGCCAGCACGCACATCACCGCGGCCGCCATGCCGAGCGCCTGCGGATAGCCGGAAAACTGCTTGATCAGCGCCTTGTCGGCGGCGCCCGCAACGCCGGCCTTGGACACGAGCAGGCCCGCCGCGGTCGAGACGATCAGCGCCGGAATCTGGGTGACGAGACCGTCGCCGACGGTGAGCACCGTATAGGTCTGCGCCGCCTCGCTGAAGGAGATGCCCTGCTGGGCGACGCCGATGATGATGCCTCCGATGACATTGATGAAGACGACGAGGAGGCCCGCGATGGCATCGCCGCGAACGAATTTCGAGGCACCGTCCATGGCGCCGAAGAAGCCGCTCTCGTCCTCCAGCGCCTTGCGCCGTTCGCGCGCCGCCTTCTCGTCGATCAGGCCGGCATTGAGGTCGGCATCGATCGCCATCTGCTTGCCCGGCATCGAGTCCAGATGAAAGCGCGCGGCGACTTCGGCGATGCGGCCCGAACCCTTGGTGATGACGACGAAGTTCACGGTGACCAGGATCGCGAAGACGATGATCCCGATCACGAAATTGCCGCCCATCACGAAGCTGCCGAAGGCCTCGATGACATGGCCGGCGGCATCGGTGCCCTCGTGCCCATGCGACAGGATCAGCCGCGTCGAAGCGAGGTTGAGCGACAGCCGCAGCATGGTCGAGATCAGGAGCGTGGTCGGAAACGCCGAGAATTCCAGCGGGGCCTGGATGAACAGGGCTGTCATCAGGATCAGGATCGACATCGTGATCGAGATCGCCAGGAACAGGTCCAGTATGAAAGAGGGCAAGGGGAGGATCAGCACCACCAGGATGGTGAGGATGCCGAGCGCCAACGCGATGTCGCCGCGCCGGATGATGTTGCCGATTTCGCCGAGCGATGGAAATCCGCCTGAGGTCGGAACCCTACCCTGACCCGCCGTCACATCGACCATGGTAGACGCACCCCCCCGTGCCTGCCGTTCACGGGCCCCAAGCGGCTTCGCGGCGGCCGAAGGGCCACCGGTTCTGAATTGAGGCACCGCGCTGGCGTCCACGGAGATCTCCCCCGCACTTAACGCGATCGACGACACTCAACTTCACCCGGCAATTTTTGCCCGGTCTATGGTTAGGAAAGGGTTAATGCGACGTTTCTGGCGGCGATTTGACCTCTCCGCCGCCATTGCGCCCGACGCTGTGCGTCGTCCGCCAACGGCGGTCGTTGGGTTGCGCCTCTCAAGCATGCCTAATCTCGCGCCAGTATGGGTTGACCTGCAGGCAACCGGCGGCGACCTTGGCTGCCGTGCATGCTCCTGCCGGACAATCGTGCGACACCGCTGCCTTCACCCCTGATTCCCGTCAGGCCTGGATGCGCCTGGTGCTGGCGCTGCTGATCGCCTCGATCGGGGCGGTCGGCATGTGGTCGGTCGTGGTGGTACTGCCGACGGTACAAGCGGAATTTGCCGCGAGCCGCGGCGCGGTGTCGCTTGCCACCACCATGATCTTCATGGGCTTTGGCTCCGGCGGCATCGTGACCGGCAGGATCACCGACCGCTTCGGCATCGTCGCGGCGATCGCGTTCAGCATCGTCTTCGTCGCGATCGCCTTCGTGCTCGCCGGGCTGGCGGCCTCGCTGTGGCAGTTCAATGCGGCCTATTTCCTGATCGGGCTCGGCACCTCGGCGACCTTTGCCCCGCTAATGGCGGAAGCGTCGCACTGGTTCGAGCGCTATCGGGCCCTGGCGGTGACCATTGTCGCCAGCGGCAATTATGTCGCGGGCACGATCTGGCCGCCTCTGGTCAATTGGGGCGTGCAGCAGGCAGGCTGGCGGTCGACCCATATCGCTGTCGGCATCTTCTGCGCGGTCGCGATGACGGCGCTCCTGATCGTGCTGCGCGCGATCATCGGCTCCGGCGGCGCCCGGGATCATGCCAACGCGCCGCCGCCAGAGGTCGATCTCGATCTCTCGGCCAACACGCTGACGGCGCTGCTGTCGATCGCCAGCATTTCCTGCTGTGTCGCGATGGCGATGCCGCAGGTCCATATCGTCGCCTATTGCGGCGATCTCGGCTATGGCGTGGCGCGCGGCGCCGAGATGCTGTCGCCGATGATGGGCTTTGGCATCGTCAGCCGCATCGGTTCGGGCTTCCTCGCCGACCGCATCGGCGGCATCCGCACGCTCCTGGTCGGCTCGATCGCGCAGGGCCTGGCGCTGCTGTTCTACCTGTTCTTCGACAGCCTGACCTCGCTCTATTTGATCTCCGGCATGTTCGGCCTGTTCCAGGGCGGCATCGTGCCCAGCTACGCCATCATCGTGCGCGAGACCATGCCGGCGCGCGAAGCCGCAACCCGCGTCGGCATCGTGATCTTCGCCTCCGTGTTGGGCATGTCCTTGGGCGGCTGGGTCTCCGGCGCGATCTTCGACGCCACCGGCTCCTACGTCGCGGCCTTCGCCAATGGGTTCGCCTGGAACGTCCTCAACATGGCGATCGTGCTGGGCCTGTTGCTCCGCGCCCGCGGGCGTGGCCGGCTGGCGATGGCCTGACTGCCCTTCAGGTCGCCACCTCGTATTTCCATTCGACATGAAAGGATTTCGCGGTGACGCGCCAGGCGCCGTCGACCTTATGCCAGGCCAGATGATCGAGATATTGCAGCGTGTCGATCCGCACCCTGACCTTCACCATCGCCTGCGTCGGCGAGGCGATGTCGATCAGCAGCACTTCCTGGAGCCGCGGCGCCCCTTTCGCTTTCGGCGAGGAGTTTGAAGCGAGGATGTTGCGGTAGTCCTCCGCCTTGAGGATGCGCAGCTTGCCGTCGCGCAGCCCGTGCAGTTGTGCGCTCGGCGCGAACACCTGGTCGAAGCGCGAGAGGTCATTGTCGTACATCAGCGCAAAATAGCGCTCAACGGCATCGAGCAGGGGCGCAAGGGCAGGTTGTTCACTCATGATGTTAGCTCCTCTTTTCCAGCCCAACATCCCACGAAGGGGCGGGGGAGTCCTTGCGAAATGTGCCGTTTGGGATATTGCTGGCGCAATGATCTGCCCTTTACAGCCCCTGCGGAACGCGCTTTATGCCAAAATGCGAGCTGGACCCGATCGATCGCCGCATCGTCACGGAATTGCAGGGCAACGCCCGGCTCAGCAATATCGAGCTGGCCGAGAAGGTTGGCCTGTCGCCATCACCCTGCCTCCGCCGCGTCAAGCGGCTCGAGCGTGACGGCTATATCGAGGGCTATCGCGCGTCGCTGCGGCGCAGCCGCATCGGGCTTGGTTTCTCGGCGTTCCTGGCCGTCAAGATCAACGGCCACGCCAATGAAGATGCGTTGCGCTTCGAGCAAGCCGTGGTCGAGATGCCGGAGGTCGTCGCCTGTCATCTCGTCTCCGGCGAGGCCGATTATTTCCTCGAAGTCGTGGTGCCCGAGCTCGAGGACTATCAGCGCTTCCTGGTCGGCAAGCTGCTCAATCTGCCGATCGTGCGCGAAGTTCGAAGCAACATCGCGATCCAGACCTTGAAGTCCGGCGCCCCGTTGCCGCTCGCGCATTTGGGGGCAGCGCGCCCACGGTAATGGCCTGGCGTAACGCCCCTGTTGCAATCAGCCGTGATACGCAAACAGCTCGATGGGGTCGGCAAAGCCGCGGACCGGATATTCGCCGAGGCGTTCGAGATCGAAATCGCGCTCGACAAAGTCGGCGAAGGCGCGGGACAGCAGCACCGGTTTGCCCAATTGCTTGGTGAGGGTTTCGAGACGCGAAGCCATGTTGACGGCGGGACCAATGACGGTGAAGTCGAGCCGGGTGCGGGAGCCGATATTGCCGTACATGACGTCCCCGACATGGAGGCCGATGCCGTAATTTAGCGGCGCACGTCCCGAGCCGTTGTTCTTTTCGTTCAGCGCCGCCATGGCCTGGCGCGCCTCGGTCACGGCACGCAGGAGATTTGCGCAGGCCGAAGGCTGGCTGAGCGGGAAAATGGCCAGCAAACCGTCACCCATGAATTTCAATATTTCGCCGCCATGTCGCGCAACCGGCTCCGAGATCGCGTCGAAATAATCGTTCAGGAGATCGATGACGTCATCGCGCGGCCAGTTGTCCGAGATCCGGGTGAAATCGCGCAAGTCGCAGATCATGATCGCGGCGCGTACCGTGGTCCCGCTGCCGCGCCTCGTCGCACCGGCCAGAATGAGCTCGCCGGCATGGGAGCCGACATAGGTTTCGAGCAGGGTTCGCGCCAGCCGGTTCTTGACCCGGATTTCGCTGACCAGCGCCAGCGCCGGTAACACTCTCGACAGGCTGGCGAGATGCCCGTCGTCGAAACCTCCCACCTGGTCGGTCGCAAAGGTCACCAGGTGCCGCTTGCCGAGCGTATGGTAGAGCGGCCATGCCACATAGTCGGTCAGGCCTTTCGCCCGCATCTCGTCATAGACGGCGTGCTTGCGGCCCAGCGCGGGATCGCGCTCGAGATTTTCGCGCACCTCGGTGGCGCCCTCATAGATTTCGTTGGCCGGACTGCCGATGAATTCGGACCGCCCCCTGACGTCGTAATCCACGCGATCGATGGCGGCCTCGCGCATCCCCTCGGCCCACATGATCCGCGCGCCCAGCCACTGCGGATGGTAGATCAGGACGTGAAGCGAGGCCCGCTTGACCGGAATCCCCGCCCGCTGCAACCGGATGCACAGTTCGGCGAATATATTGTCAATGAAGCGCTCGTCGCGGGTTTCCGTAGTCAGCCAGCGCACGACATCGCTGTCGGAATGCGTAGCGGTGGAATCGATGTTCGGCGGTGCGTCCATCTGTTGCTCCTGATCGGTGACCCGGTCCCGGCATGTGGGATATGTCGTGGTCCGGCTGGATCAGGTCAATGCGGTCCGCGGCAGCACCGCCGTCCGATGTCGCGCGCGAAGCTGGCGATTGTGCTCGGCTGGGCCGACCAGGAGGCGGGCAAAACAGCAGCGCTGAGATCGTGGGAGAAAAATCTCGGGCCCAACTGAAAAAAAGGGGGCCGAAACGAGGTTCGGCCCCTTTTTGCGGTTTATCTCGGCCCGCTCTCGGTCTTGGATGGATCACCCTGTGGACCTGTGGTCGCCTTGGGCGGCGCGCTGGGCGATCCGTTCGGGCTGCCCCGCTCCGGACCTGAGCTCATTCCAGTCGTCGCGGGCGATCGCTCGTGCATCGTCCCGGTGGTGGTTCCGCCACCGCTGCCCACATGCTCCGAGCCCACCGCGTTGCCCTTGGAATCGGTAGCGTTCTGGGCGGACGCGATCACGGTACTGCTCGCGAGCAACGCGGCTGCGAGATAGACCGTCCTTGCGTTAAAGCGCATCATCGGTTCCTTTCGAGATTTGCGTCAGTGAATCTCGAACGGCCGAGATGACGCGCTGTTCCTAATTTTGTTGCCTTCAGAAGCCGCTGCGGCGCAGCATCATTGCTAGAACAATCACTAGAACAATTCCTAGAACACCTGGCTCCAATCGACGCTATAGGCGATCGACACGATCATTCCTGCGACCACAAAGCAGCCGATCATCAGTCCAGGAGGTACCGGTCCGATTTCCCTCATGCCCGCCAACGTGGGCAGACTCCGGATCGTTCCAGGGCGAGGCCGGCCGCTCTTGCGCGCCCTCGCCTTTGGATATTGCTCGACTCGGCTGTGCCCGGCAGCGCCGTCAGCCTTCCGCCGCCGCATCCGCCCAGGGCTGGAATATCTCGGTGGCGCCGTGGTTGGTGGCGGCCTCGCGCAGCACCACGCTGGGGCAAGCGAATTTGTTCGGCACGGCCTGCACGCAGGTTTCCTCATAGTCGAAGCGCGAGCGCAGCGCAGCGCGAACCTCCGCCGGCATCCGCACGTCGCCGATCACGATGTCGCCTTCGCTGGCATCGAGCCGCGGCTGGTGGATCGCGGCCTCGAGGTCCATGCGGAAATCCATCACAAAGGACAAGATCTGCAGCACCGCCGGCATGATGCGGCGCCCGCCCGAGGCGCCGACCGCGAGCCGCGCGCCATCAGCCGCTTCCGCCACGACCGGCGTGTAGTTGCACAGGCAGCGCTTGCCGGGTGCGAGCGAATTGGTGGCGCCCGGCGTCGGATCGAACCACATGATGCCGTTGTTCATGGTGATGCCGCTCGACGGCGCCACGAATTTGGAGCCGAAGCCGGACAGCAGCGTCTGCGTCACCGCCGCCATGTTGCCTTGGCGGTCGACCGCCGAGAAATGCGTGGTGCAGGCCGGTGCGAGATATTCGGCGCCGAGCGCGCGCTTTCCGGCGGCGTCGCCCATGCCCTTCAGCCGCTCGCGATAGGCCGCCTGGATCGCTTGCGCATAATGCGAATAGGCCGCCTCATCCGGTGCGGCGCCGGGTTTGAAATGCCGCTGCAGCAGGCGCAGCGCATGCGCGAGCGTAGGTCCTGCGGTCAATTCGGGCGTCGCAAACACCGTGCCCCCGCGATAGGGGATTTGCAGCGGCTCGCGCAGCTCCGCGCGAAAGGCGGCGAGATCGTCCGCCGAGAGCGCGCCGCCCGCCGCGCGCATATCGGTCGCGATGCTCTGCGCCAATTCGCCCTCGTAGAAATCGCGCGGACCTTTTGCGGCGAGCTGCTCGAGCGTCGCCTTCAACCGGTCCTGCGGCAGGCGGACGGTGGAGCGGATGCCCCATTGCGGATTGGGCGGCAGACCGTCCTGGAGGTAGGCCGCGGCGCTCGCCGGATAGCGGCGGAGATCGGCCGCCGAGCTCGAGATCATCAGCGTCGTCCACCAGTCGACCAGCAGGCCTTCGCCCGCGAGCGCGATGCCGGGCGCAAGCAAATCCCGCCAAGGCATTGTGGCATGGCGGCGATGCGCTGCCTCCAGCCCCGCGACCACGCCGGGCACGGCGATCGCACCGGGACCGTGGAGATTGCGGTCGTCCTTCACCCGCGGCCAAGGGAAAATGTCGGAGGCCGCGCCATCGCCTTCGAGCGGATAGTCCTCGACGCGCAGGCCGAGCGGCGCGCGCATGCCGTAGTCGATCACCTCGCAGCGGTTTTCCGCGGCGCGATAAAGTACCATCGCCCCGCCGCCGCCGAGCCCGCCCATCCAGGGTTCCAGCACGCCGAGCGCGAGCGCGGTCGCCACCACCGCATCGACGCAGTCGCCGCCATCGGCGAGCACCTCGGCGCCGATCTCGGCCGCGCGTCGCGATTGCGCCGCCACGATGCCGCCGCGGCTTTCGATCGCGGGCTTGCGGTATTGCAGGGTGGTGGAGAAGCGGCCCGGCATGTTTCCTACGATTCCCAGCAGGAAGCCTGATCAATGTCGCAGCGCTGCCAGCAGTTCGTCCGGCCGCTCCGCCATCATCATGTGGCCCGCGCCGCGCAGCACGATCGTGCGTGCATGCGGAATGGCCGCCGCCAGCGCCTTGCCGGCCTTCGCCGGCGTCATCATGTCATTCTCGCCGAGCACCAGCGTGGTCGGCACCGTGAGCTTGGCTGCGGCGGCTTGCGCATCCCGGTAGGAATTGCAGGCGGAAAGATCGGAGAACAGCACGCCCGGCGCGCACTGCTGCAGCACGCGCTGCGCGCCGCCATGCATCCACATTCCCGGCGCCAGGCTGCCGCCGATCCCGGCATCGAAGCCGAGGCCCCAGATCGAGACCATGTCGATCGCCTCGGGGTCGTTCGCTTCGGCGGCTTTGAGCAGATCAGGGCCCACGGTCATGGTCGCCGCCGTGCCGATCAGCCCGAGCGCCGAGACTTTTGCCGGATGCCGCGCCGCGGTCTCCAGCGCGATCAGCGATCCCATGGAATGGCCGATCAGACGGGCGCTCGCGGCGCCCGCCGCCTCGAGCAGCGCCGCGGTCCAGTCCGCCATTTCGGCGATCGTCTTGAGCGGCGGTCCTGGCGAACGGCCGTGGCCGGGGAGATCAGGCACCAGGACGGCAAAACCGTGATGGGCGAACCAGCGGCTTTGCAGCGCCCAGGCGGAGTGATCGAAGCCCGCGCCATGGATCAGCACGACGGCAGGCAGCGACCCGTCGAATGCGCGGCCCCCGGTCGCCGCGAACGCGTCCTTGCCGTTGACGGTGAGGTTCATGGCTTACACCCTTTGCGAGGCGCGCAGCGCCGAACCGAGATCGTCGGCGATGTCGGCTGCCGCCTCGATGCCGACCGAGAGCCGCACCAGCTCCTCGCCTATCCCGGCCGCCTTGAGCTGCTCCGCATCCATCTGCTGATGCGTGGTGCTCGCGGGGTGGATCACCAGCGTCTTGGCGTCGCCGACATTGGCGAGGTGGCTGATCATCCTGAGAGACTCGATGAACTTGCGCCCCGCCGCGCGGCCGCCCTTGATGCCAAAGCTGACGATCGAGCCGGCGCCACGCGGCAGCAGGCGTTTTGCCAGCGCGTGATCCGGATGGCTTTCGAGCGCCGGATGCAGAACCCAATCGACCGCCTTGTTCGATTTGAGAAATTCCAGCACCGCGAGCGTATTGCTCATGTGCCGTTCCATGCGCACCCCTAACGTCTCGATCCCCTGGAG
>JAFAUV010000448.1 GCA_019243075.1 Bradyrhizobium sp. | reverse complement strand
GCAACGGTAGAGCGCTTCTGGCCAACCGCGACATAGACGCAATAGAGCTTGATCTTCTCGTCGCCGGTGGCGTTGAGCGGCTTCTGGTTCAATATCGCGTCGAGCGCGATCGCGGTCTTGCCGGTCTGGCGGTCGCCGATGATCAGTTCGCGCTGGCCGCGGCCGATCGGGATCAGCGCGTCGATGGCCTTCAGGCCCGTGGCCATCGGCTCGTTCACCGACTTGCGCGGAATGATGCCGGGCGCCTTGACGTCGACACGGCGGCGCTCGGTCGCCTGGATAGGACCCTTGCCGTCGATCGGGTTGCCGAGCGCATCGACGACGCGGCCGAGCAGGCCCTTGCCGACCGGGGTGTCCACGATCGAGCGGGTCCGCTTGACGGTCTGGCCTTCCTTGATCTCGCGGTCGGCGCCGAAAATCACGATACCGACGTTGTCGGTTTCGAGGTTGAGCGCCATGCCGCGGGTGCCGTTCTCGAACTCCACCATCTCGCCGGCCTGGACGTTGTCGAGGCCGTAGACGCGGGCAATGCCGTCACCGACGGACAGCACCTGCCCGACTTCGGAGACCTCGGCCTCCTGCCCGAAATTCTTGATCTGGTCCTTGAGGATCGCGGAAATTTCCGCGGCGCGGATGTCCATCAGCCTGCCTCTTTCATCGCGTGCTTGATCGAATTGAGTTTGGTGCGAAGCGAGCTATCGACCATGCGGCTGCCGAGCTTGACCACCAGTCCGCCTATGATCGAGGGATCGACTTTCACGTTGAGGGTGACGTCCTTGCCGCTCACCGACTTCAACGCGGTCTTCAGGGCGTCGAGATTCTTGTCGGAAAGCGGCTCCGCCACGGTCACTTCCGCGCTCGCCTCGCCCTTGAACTTGGCGACCAGGGCGCGGAACGCGCCGATCACGTCACCGACGGCAAACAGGCGGCGATTGGCGGTGAGAACTTTGATGAAATTGGCGGAAATGCCCGTGATGCCGGCCTTGTCGAGCACCGCCGACAGCGCCCTGGATTGCGCATCCGCTGCGAACACCGGGCTTCGCACCAACCTTTCCAAGTCGGCACTTTCGCTCAGCATCGCGTCGAATTTGTCGAGATCGGCTTTGACCGCGTCAACGGACTTCTCATCGCGGGCCAACTCGAACAGGGCCGTCGCATAACGGCCGGACACTCCCGAAACAGACGGATCTTCAGCAGCCACAGACTTAGCTCTTTAATAGCTGTCAAACTCGCAAGGGAAAAACCGTCGCCACGAAAGCGGCGCCTAGCGATCCAAGCCCTTGGAATTCAAGCGGGACTTCGATTTTCGACCGATGCTTTGGAGGCATCGGGATCGTTAAAATCGCGGCTTTGCTAACATAGCGGGAGCGCAGGTGCAACATGACGCAGACGTGATTGCGCGCCCCGCCTGCCATTCATCCGGTCGCAGATTTTGCACCGGGGAATCACCGCGGCGGGTCATGGTCGGCGCCCGTCGACCTGCGTCGGATCGGGCCGCCCGTGTCGCCGCAATTGTTCCATCCAGATCGGCATGGCTCCATTGACCGGGGCGGGAGGAACGCCAAGGGCCGAGCCATTCCATTTGCGCATTACTTACTCAAATCTTGCTTTGTAACGCGACGACTATATTTTACAGTATAGCCAAGTATTCTATCAGTTAATGTTTGGTTAAAGGTTTGGATTACGGAACATGGCTCGATTAGACGGCCCGATCACAAGATATTTCAGTCTGAGACATCGGGGCTTTACTGCCTAATTCATGCCATATTGCGGCGCAAAACGGCGCCGGCCTCAGACAGGGACGGGGGTTCCACTTGCCACGTTCGTGGCACTACTGCTCTAAAAGGACACTAGATGAAAGCTAACATCAGGTTGGCAGCGGGGCGGCTCGCCCGCTCGAACACGGCGCTCGCCATTTTTGCCGCAACGCTCGTGATCGGCGGAACCGCTAGCGAGGCCTCGGCCAGGTCCAGGCACCACTACCGCGGTCATTACTTCCACCATCTCAGCCGTGCCTCGGAGAGCGCGCGAGGCAATTCCTGGCGTGACGCCAACGCAGCCATCGCGCCTGCTGCGGGGACCGGTCACAGCTTCTCCGGCATCGCCTCGATGTACGGCAACGAGTCGGGCCACCACACCGCCTCGGGCCAGCGCTTCAACGAGAACGCCATGACCTGCGCCCACCGCTCGTTGCCCTTCGGCACCAGGCTGCGCGTCACCCATGGCGACCGCTCGGTCGTCGTCACCGTCAACGACCGCGGCCCGTTCGTGCGTGGCCGGGTGCTCGACCTCTCGACCGGCGCCGCCCACGCGATCGGTCTCTCCGGCATCGGCCAGGTCACGGCCGAAATCGTCGGGTAACGCGCCACCAGCGCGCTTCATTGATCCAGCCCCACTTGGAAGGCACCGCGTCCAGAAAAGACGCCGGACTTGGTTGCGCGCCCAAAAAACCCGCCGTCGTTGACGATGGCGGGTTTTCTTGTTGGCGCCGTCACAGGAAGCTCTGCGGATCGACGTCGACTTCCAGTTTGAGATTGCCCTTTGGCTTCGGACCGGCGGCCAGCCATTGCCGCAAATAATCCGACAGGTCGAAGCCGCGCGCGGATTTCAACAGCAAGCGGAAACGATAACGGCCCCTGATCACTGCGAGCGGCGCTTCCGCTGGTCCCAGCACTTGCACGCGCTCGTCGCGCGGGGCGAGCGCGGCAAGCCGTCGTGCAAATCCCTCGGCGCTGGCGCGGTCGCCGGCCGAGATGATCAGGCTCGCGAGCCGGCCGAATGGCGGATAGGAGGTGCGCTCGCGCGAGGCGATCTCGTTCTCATAAAAGGCCTCGCGGTCGCAGGCTACCAGCGCCTTCATAACGGGATGCTCGGGCTGATGGGTCTGCAGATATCCCACGCCGCGGCCCTGGTCGCGGCCGGCGCGCCCGATCACCTGGTTCAGCAATTGCCAAGTGCGTTCGGCGGCGCGCGGATCGCCATTGCCCAGGCCGAGATCCGCATCGACCACACCGACGAGGTTGAGCCGCGGGAAGTGATGGCCCTTCGCCACCAATTGCGTGCCGATGATGATGTCGACGCGGCCCGCGGCGATCTCGTTGAGCTCACTGCGCATGATTTCGATCGAGGTGATGAGATCGCTCGACAGCACCATGGTGCGCGCCTCCGGGAACAGCGCCGCCGCCTCTTCCTGCAGCCGCTCGACGCCCGGACCGACGGCGACCAGCGATTGCTCCGCGGCGCAATTCGGGCAGGTCGGCGGAGGCGGCATCGAGAAGCCGCAATGATGACATACCAGGCGTTGGCGGAAGCGGTGATCGACCAGCCAGGCGTCGCAGATGGTGCAGGCGAAGCGATGCCCGCAGGCGCGACATAAGGTCAGCGGCGCGTAGCCGCGGCGATTGAGAAACAGCAGCGCCTGCTCGCGGCGCTCGATCGCAAAATCGATCTGCTCGGCCAGCCGCGGCGAGATGAATCGACCCCGTGCCGGGGGCTCGCGGCGCAGATCGATCGCCTCGATGTGGGGCATATGCTGGCCGCCGAAGCGGGACGGCAGCACGATGCGCTGGTAGCGGGCCTTGCGCGCGTTGACCTCCGTCTCGACCGAGGGCGTGGCCGACGCCAGCACGATCGGGATTTTGGCGATATGCGCGCGCACCACAGCCATGTCGCGGGCGTGGTAATGCACGCCATCGTCCTGCTTGTAGGCCTGGTCGTGCTCTTCATCCACCACGATCAGACCGAGATCGGCATAGGGCAGGAACAGCGCCGAGCGCGCGCCGACCACGACCGGCGCTTCGCCCGCGGAAATCGCCGCCCAATTGCGCGCACGGGTGCGCGGCGTCAGTTCCGAATGCCATTCCATCGGCCGCACGCCGAAGCGAGATGCGAAGCGGTCGAGGAACTGGCCGGTCAGCGCGATCTCCGGCATCAGGATCAGCGACTGCTTGCCGCGGCGGATGGTTTCCGCCACCGCCTCGAAATAAACCTCGGTCTTGCCGGAGCCGGTCACACCGTCGAGCAACGCGACATGAAAGCTGCCATTGGCGGCGAGCGCGCGCATCGCATCCACCGCGCTACGCTGCTGCCTTGAAAATTCCGGCTGCGCGTAAGCGGGATCGGGCGGCGGCGGTGGCAATGCGCGCGGCATCGCCTCGGCCGTCAGCGTGCCCTCGTCGACCAGGCCATCGATCACACCGGTGCTGACGCCGGCCTCTTTGGCCGCTTCCGACTTGCCGTGCAGCAGGCCGTCGGAGAGCACCTCGATCACCCGCCGCCGCGCCGGCGTCAGCCGCCGCGGCGGCTCACCTACCAGGCGGACGCCCATGCGCGCCCGCTCTGGCCCGAGATCCTCGCCCATCCGCAAGGCCATGCGCAGCACCATGCCGCGCGGTGCCAAGGTGTAATTGGAGACCCAATCGACCAGCGACCGCAGCTCCGCCTTGAGCGGCGGCACCTCGAGCTTTTCCGAAACGTCCTTCAGGCGGTTATGCAGCCGCGGATCGGGGTTGGCATTTTCCGCCCAAACCACCGCCAGCACCTCGCGCGGGCCGAGCGGCACACCGACAATGTCGCCAGCCTTGAGTTCCATGCCCCGCGGCACGCGATAGGAATAGGCCTGGTTCAGCGCGACCGGCACCAGCACGTCGACGATGCCGGTCGAAGCGGCAGAAGAAGCGGTCGGGCGCGGGGCGTAATCCATCGGGAATCGGTCTTTTCGAAAGCCCAAGCTACCGCCCTGAGGCCAAGTTAGCGAACGGTAAAGGAGAGCGGTGCGATATAATTTCAGGGAATCACGGCACGCAACCCTGCATGGCCCAGCCGGCAATTCAACCGATCGAACTCGACAGCGCCGACCCGACCGTCGCGCGCGAGATGACGCGGTGGCTGACGCATCTGAAAAGCGAGCGACGGCTGTCGCCGAAGACGCTGGACGCCTATGCGCGCGACCTGAGACAATGTCTCGATTTCCTTTGCGGACACTGGGGCACGCGGGTGACCCTGACGCGGTTTTCACAGCTCGAGGCCAGCGACATCCGCGCCTTCATGGCGATGCGACGCGCCGACGACATTGGCGGCCGCTCGCTGATGCGCGCCCTCGCAGGACTGCGCTCGTTCGGCCGCTTCCTCGAGCGCGAGGGCCAAGGCAAGGTCGGTGCGCTCTCCGCCATCCGCGCGCCAAAGATCGGCAAGAGCCTGCCGAAGCCGCTGCCGATCGCATCCGCCAAGCGCCTTGCCGACGCCGACGAACGCGCCGGCGAAAGCCGCGAGAGCTGGATCCTCGCGCGCGACGCGGCCGTCATGGCGCTGCTCTACGGCTCGGGGCTGCGCATTTCCGAAGCGCTCTCGCTGAAGCGTCGCGACGTGCCGCGGCCCGGCGAAGGCGACGTCCTGGTCGTGACCGGCAAGGGCAACAAGACCCGCATGGTGCCCGTGCTGCAGAACGTGCTCGTGCTCATTGCCGACTATGTCGCGATCTGTCCGCATGTGATCGCGCAGGAGACGCCGGTCTTTGTCGGCGCCCGCGGCGGCCCTCTCAGCCCGCGTATCATCCAGCTCACCATGGAGCGGATGCGCGGCGCGCTCGGCCTGCCCGACAGCGCGACGCCGCACGCGCTCCGTCATTCCTTCGCCACGCATCTATTGTCGCGCGGCGGCGACCTGCGCGCGATCCAGGAACTGCTCGGCCACGCCTCGCTCTCGACCACGCAAGTCTATACCGGCATCGACAGCGAGCGCCTGCTCGAAGTCTATCGCAGCGCGCATCCGCGAAGCTGAGATTTTTCGGACCGCTGCCGTCACAACCGCTTGGCTCTTGCGCTTGCCGCAATTGTTCGGCAATCGTGTGTCCATCCAAGCAAAGGGGGAATCATGAGCGCACAGGAGAGCATGGAGCAGGCGGACCATGCCAAGGAGGCTTCCGAGGAAAACAGGAACATCGCGCTTTTGATCGCGGTGATCGCGCTGTGCCTGGCGCTGTCGGAGACGCTGGGCAAAGGGGCGCAAACCGAATCGATCAGCAAGAATGTCGAGGCCTCGAACCTGTGGGCATTCTTCCAGGCCAAGACCATTCGCCGCACCGTGGTGCAGACGGCGGCCGAGCAGGCCAAGATCGGCGGCACGCCCGTCGACGACGCCACCAGGGCAGCGCTGCAGAAGCAGATCGACGATTGGCAGAAGACCGCGGCGCGTTATCGCTCTGAGCCATCGACGCATGAAGGCAGCGAGGAACTCGCCGAGCGCGCCAAACACGCGGAAGAGGAGCGCGACCTCGCGACCGAAAAGTATCATCATTTCGAGCTTGCCTCCGCGGCGTTCCAGATCGCGATCGTGCTCGCGTCGGCGACCATCATCACCGGCATGATAGCGCTGGCCTGGGTCTCCGGGGCGCTAACGCTCGCGGGCATCGCCATCACGGCGCTCGGCATCTTCAATCCGCATCTCCTGCCGCTGCCGTAGTCTGTACCGTCATTGCGAGGAGCGGCCCATTCAGCGCTCGAGGTACCGAACGGACTCGCCGCCTACCAGCGAGGGTAAATCAATCTAGCGCGCCTGGTGCACGCTTTTGCGGAAGCGCTGGATCAGCCGCAGCGTGCGCGCCGACCAGCCTTCGCCGCCGGCGCCCAGCATGTCGACGATCTTCGCCTTGACCGGATCGACCAGGGCCTTGGCCCTGGCGCGCAGGTCTAGGATGAACGCGTAGAGTTTCTCGAACCAGCCCATTTCCAGAAGCTTTGGCCGCGTCACGTCGAACACGAAGGCGGTGACGCCGACGCCGAGGAATTTGGC
>JAFAUV010000315.1 GCA_019243075.1 Bradyrhizobium sp. | reverse complement strand
TCGGATGCCGCCGGCCGGGACGTCACCACCATCGAGGGCCTGCATCCGACCGGCGATCACGCGGTTCAAAAGGCATGGCGTCAGGTCAACGTGTCGCAATGCGGCTATTGCCAGGCCGGCCAGATCATGCAGGCCGCCGCGCTGCTGATGGATAATCCAAAACCCTCCCACGACCAGATACGCGAAGCGATGGCGGGCAACATCTGCCGCTGCGGCTGTTACCAGCGCATCGAAAACGCCGTGCATCTCGCCTCCACGGGAGTCTGACCATGAACATCATCACACACCCCGGAAAGCTCCGCGGCTTCGAGCGGCAGCTCGTCAAGGTCGAGAACGTCTCGCGTCGCAATGTTCTGAAAGGTCTCGGGATCGCAGGCAGCTTCGTGCTTGCGGCTCCAGTCATGTCGCGCCCGGCCTTCGCCTACGAAACCGGCGCCGGCAAGATGCCGCATGGCGTCGTCGTCGATCCCAAGGTTTTCGTGGCGATCGCGCCGGACGGCACGGTCACCATCATCGCACATCGTTCGGAGATGGGAACGGGGGTACGCACCAGCCTGCCCCTGATCGTCGCCGAAGAGATGGAAGCCGACTGGAACCGCGTGAAGGTGCAGCAGGCTCACGGCGATGAAGTCAAATATGGCAACCAGGACACCGACGGCTCGCGCAGCACCCGGCACTATCTGATCCCGATGCGCCAGATCGGGGCCGCGGCCCGCGCGATGCTCGAAAGCGCCGCTGCCAGGCGTTGGGGCGTGCCGGCGACGGAAGTGAAGGCCGCCAACCACGAAGTGGTGCACGCAGCGAGCGGACGCCGCATCGGATTCGGCGATCTTGCGGCCGACGCCGCGAAGGAGGCGGTGCCTGCCATCGGCGGTCTGAAGCTGAAGGACCCGAAGGACTTCCGCTATCTCGGCAAGGGCGAGATCGGCATTGTGGACCTTCGCGATATCACGACCGGTGCCGCAGGCTATGGCGCCGACATCCGCCTGCCCGGTATGAAATACGCGGTCATCGCCCGGCCACCAGTGACCGGCGGCAAGCTCGTCTCGTTCGACGGGGCTGACGCGATGAAAGTCTCCGGCGTCGAGAAGGTCATGGAGGTCAAGGGGTGGCCGTGGCCATCCAAATTCCAGCCGCTCGGCGGCGTTGCCGTGATCGCCCGGAACACGGGAGCTGCGATCAAGGGCCGCGACGCGCTGAAGATCACCTGGGACGATGGCGCCAACGCCAAATACGACTCGGTTGCCTACCGCGCCGAACTCGAGGATGCGGCGCGCAAGCCCGGGCTTGTCCTGCGCAAGGAAGGTGACGTGGATGGCGCGTTGAAGGCCGCCGACAAGGTCATCGTCGGGGAATATTACGCGCCGCATCTCGCCCATGTCAGCATGGAGCCGCCGGTCGCGGTCGCCGACGTCAAGGGCGACCGGGCCGAGATCTGGGGGCCGGTGCAGAGCCCGGGCGGCACGCGCGAGGACGTCGCCAAGACGCTCGGCATCCCAGAGGACAATGTGACCGTCAACGTCACCCTGCTCGGCGGCGGCTTTGGGCGCAAATCCAAATGCGACTATGCGCTCGAGGCGGCCCTGCTTTCGAAGGAGTTGGGAGCGCCGGTGAAAGTGCAATGGACCCGCGAGGATGACGTCCAGCATGACTTCCTTCACACGGTTTCCGCCGAGCGCATCGAGGCCGGGCTCGACAGGAACGGCAAGGTCATCGCCTGGCGGCATCGCAGCGTCGCGCCGACCATCGCTTCGACCTTCGCAGCCAAGTCCGTGCATGAGGCGCCCTTCGAAATCGGCATGGGGCTGGTCGACATGCCGTTCGATATCGCCAATATCCAGTGCGAAAATCCGGAAGCGGCGGCGCATACCCGCATCGGCTGGTTCCGCTCGGTGTCGAATATTCCGCATGCCTTCGCGGTGCAGTCCATGGTCGGCGAACTCGCGCATGCGACGGGCCGCGACCAGAAGGACATGCTCCTGGACCTGATCGGCTCGCCGCGGATCGTCAAGCTCGATTCGGTCAAGGACCTCTGGAACTACGGCGAGCCTTATGACAGCTATCCGATCGACACCGCGCGGCTTCGCCGCGTAGTCGAGCTGGTGGCGGAGAAAGGGCAATGGGGACGCTCGGTGCCGGCCGGCCACGGCCTCGGAATCGCCGTGCACCGCAGCTTCGTCAGCTACATCGCGACCATCGTCGAGGTGGCTGTCGATGACAAGGGCAAGCTCACCGTGCCGCGGGTCGATACCGCGATCGACTGCGGGACCTATGTCAACCCCGAACGCATCGAGTCGCAGATCGAGGGCGCGGCGATCATGGGACTGAGCCTTGCCAAATATGGCGAGATCACCTTCAAGGATGGCCGGGTACAGCAGAAGAACTTCGACGACTTCCCGGTGATCCGGATCGACGAAGCTCCGCTGGTGACCAACGTCCATATCGTGCCCCCCGGCCCCGACACGCCGCCGAGCGGCGTCGGTGAACCCGGGGTGCCGCCGTTCGCGCCGGCGCTGACCAACGCGATCTTTGCCGCCACTGGAAAACGTATCCGCGCGCTGCCGATCGGCAAGCAGCTGGAGACATGAAGGTGGAACGATAGTCTGGCACCGCCGTTTTCATCGATCTGACAAGGAGCAGATCGATGAAGACACCGGCCCTCAAGTCTCGGACGCTCGCGGCATCCCTGCTCGCGGGCGTCCTCGTTTTCGCCATGCAGGCAGCGACCGCCCAGACCAACAACCCGCCGGCGAGCACGGCGACCCGACCGGCCAAGCAGCCGCCGGGCCAGACCTCGCTCTCGAACGACAAGAGTCCGCCAGCGACGACCTCACAAACCACGGGCGAAGCCAGCCGCGATCCGACGATCAACAAGATGAACGAGCAGGAAAAGCAGAAGGTCAATACCGAGGGGAAATAAACGCGGGGGCCGATGATGGCCTGACGGAAAGCGGCGGATTTCCGTCCGCCGCTCTCCGATGCCGTGGCTACTTCTTGACGGCGAAGACCCAGACCACGCCGCCCTGCGGGACGTTGCTCTCGATCCCGACGTTATCACCGGCGAGCGCATCCTGGATGCGCTGCGCATCGACGCCCCAGCCGGACTGGATGGCGACATATTCGGTGCCGTCGACCTCATAGGCGACCGGCATGCCCATGATGCCGGAATTGGTCTTCTGCTCCCACAACAACTCGCCGGTCTTGGCATCGAAGGCACGGAAATAGCGGTCGTTCGTACCGCCGACAAAGACGAGGTCGCCGGCCGTCGCCGTCACCGAGCCGAACAATTGCGACTTGGCGAAATTGTGCGACCAGACTTTCTTGCGGTTGACCGGGTCCCACGCCTGCAGCTCGCCGAAATGATCCGCACCGGGACGCACGGTCAGGCCAATGTCCTCGGGCTTGGTCCCGAGCCAGAGCTTGCCGGGATTGAGCGGCACCTTCTCGCCGGTGAAGCCGCCGCAGAAATTCTCGTTGGCGGGGACATAGACGAGGCCGGTCTTCTGGCTATAGGCCGCCGACGGCCAATCCTTGCCGCCCCACAGGGACGGGCAGAACTCGACGCGCTTGTTGAGCACCGGCTTATGCGCCGGATCGACGATCGGCTTTCCGGTCTCCGGCTCGATGCCCTTCCAGACGTCGGTGTGGACGAAGGGCCAGCCAGCCACATAGTTGATGCGATCGGGCTGGCGCTCCAGCACCCAGAAGATCGCATCGCGGCCGGGATGGACGAGGCTCTTGAACGGCCGGCCATCGCGCTGCAGGTCGATCAGCATCGGCGCGTCGACCTCGTCCCAGTCCCAGGAATCGTTCTGATGGTACTGGTGATAGGCCTTGATCTTGCCGGTATCGGGATCGAGCCCCAGCACGGAGGTGGTGTAGAGATTGTCGCCGGGATGGGTTTCGCCCGGCCACGGCGCGGCATTGCCGACCCCCCAATAGACGGTCTTGGTATCCTTGTCGTAAGTGCCGGTCATCCAGGCCGAGCCGCCCCCGGACTTCCAGTCGTCGCCCTGCCAGGTGTCATGGCCGGGCTCGCCTTCTCCTGGAATGGTGAAGGTGCGCCACAACTCCTTGCCGTCATTAGCGTCGAACGCCACGACATAGCCGCGCACGCCGAACTCGCCACCTGAGCCGCCGACAATGACTTTTCCATCGACGATCAGCGGCATCAGGGTCATGTACTGCCCCTTCTTGTAGTCCTGGACCTTCTGGTCCCAGACCACCTTGCCGGTCTTGGCGTCGAGCGCCACGACGTGGTCGTCGGTGGTCGCGAGATAGAGCTTGTCCTGCCACAGGCCGACGCCGCGGCTGGTCGGATGAAGTTGGAACAGATCGTCGGGAAGCTGGCGCTTGTAGCGCCAATATTCGTCGCCGGTCTTCGCATTCAGCGCGATGACCTGCCCCATCGGCGTTGCGACGAACATCACGCCATTGTTGACGATCGGCGGCGCTTCGTGGCCTTCCACCACGCCGGTCGAGAAGGTCCAGACCGGCGTCAGGCTCTTGACGTTCGAATTGTTGATCTGGTCCAGCGGGCTAAAGCCCTGCCCGTCATAGGTCCGCCGATACAGCATCCAGTTGCCCGGCTCGGGATTTTCGAGACGGCTCGATGTCACCGGACTGTAATTCTCGATTGGCCCCGCGGTCGCGGCGGTCGCGATCCCGCAGGTAAAGGCAACAGCACTTGAAAGCAGGCATTGCTTGATAGTCATGGACGCTACCTCCCAGTTTTGTTCGTTATGGTCGTGCAGAGCTCCAAATGACGCCGCCGTCATCCCGATTGCGAAACACCTACCTTTCCGGCAAAGGGCGCGGCGACGGTCAGCGTATCGCCCGATACCGCCAGCGGCAACGCCGCGAGCCGGCGCGGCGCTGGCCCGAACACCACCTGCGCGCCGGCGCGCGGGTCGTATTCGGAATTGTGGCACATACATTTGAGAACGTTCTTGTCGCTGCCCTCTCCCTTCACCCAGGCGGTGACCGGACAACCTGCGTGCGAGCAGATCGCCGAATAGGCCACGATGCCGTCGGCCGCGCGCGCACGCGTGTCATCGTCGAGTTCGGCGGCATCGAGCTTGATGGCGATGATCTCGTTCAGCCGCGAGCCGTTGCGGATCACCGAGGTCTTGGGGTCCTTCGGCCACGCGTGCACGGGCGGCCCGCCGAGTTTCAGATCCGATGGCTTGAGGACCTGTCCGGATTGCGGTCCTTCGGAAAAAACTAAAAGGTCGTCCTTCTGCGGGCGCTCGTCGCTGCCGGGCCGATCGTCGTCGGCTTTGGCCGATCCGCTTGTTGCAATGCAGGCACCGGCTGCGAGCGCCGTCACCAGCACCGCGCGCCGCGTCTGATGCGCGCGCGGCATGTCCGCTGCATATTCTGTTTCGTCGAAGGCTGACGCAACGTCCGGCATGCCCGATCTCACCAACCAACTCCGTCAAAATGAGGGCGACGGCGGCCTTTGACTCCCGTGGCCCGCCCAACACGGACGGCCTTGCTTACGTATTTGTACGGGGCGCCGAGCTCGATTTGGCATGAAGGCTGCATGGTAAAATGAGCCGAATCGTTTCCTTTCAACGGAGATTCCATGCTCATTACCCTCGTCGCCTTGCTGTGCAATGGCCAGGTCTGCCTGGAAAAGGTGGTCACCAACAGCGATCAGTCCAGCATCACGATGATGGACTGCCAGGTCCATGCACAAGCGGGCATCGCCGAGTGGCTTCAAAATGGTCCGTACCGGTCGTGGAAGCTGCAAAGCTATAAATGTGTTGTCGGTAAATATACTCCAAAAAGTCAGGCCTGATTGTAATTGGCGCTGGCCGATTGATGGCCGCGGCCGAAAGTCCTGTTCAGTAAAAACCCCCTTGGCCGTACGCACTGTAGATGCGGTCCCTGAGCTGCGCGCGTCGATTCAGCGCGTCCCGTAGGCGCGGTCGCCGGCGTCGCCGAGGCCCGGCAGAATGAAACCTTGCTTGTCGAGGCCTTCGTCGACGGCCGCCGTCCAGACCGGCACGTCCTCATGCAGGCCGCGCACGCGTTCAAGGCCTTCGGGCGCGGCGATCAGGCATACCAGTCGAATATCCTTGGCACCGCGCTCTTTCAGACGGTCGATCGCCGCGACCGCGGTGTTGGCGGTCGCCACGACCGGCGTCACCACGATGGCGAGTCGCTCACCGAGGTCGGAGGGCGATTTGAAAAAATATTCGACCGCCGAAAAGGTCTGCGGCTCGCGATAGAGACCGATATGGGCGACGCGTGCAGTCGGCACCAGGTCCATCATGCCGTCGACAAAGGTCACGCCGGCGCGCAGCACCGGCACGAACACCAGTTTCTTGCCGGCGATCTTGGCCGATTGCATTTGCGCCATCGGCGTCTCGATCACGACCTCCGCGAGCGGTAGGTCCCGCGTCACCTCGTAGCAGAGCAGCATCCCGATTTCCTTCAGGAGTTCGCGAAACGACTTGGTCGAAATGCCCTTGTCGCGGATCAGCGTCAGCTTGTGCTGGACCAGCGGATGATCGACGATGGTGACGCCTTCCATGGCGCTATCTCCATATCCTCTAAAATACGGTGCCGTCGCTGACGACCTTGATCGGCGGCGAACCGTCGGCACGACGCGCATAGGCAGCGGCGCGGCCCGCGGCCCAGCTTCCGCCTTCGAGCAGGCTCGCGAGCGGCAGCGAGGCGGCGTCGCGATCGAGACCTGTGCGAATCTTCGCTACCAGGAGGTCCAACAGCGCCACCGTCAAGGCGCGCCATTCCACGACCAGCGCGGAATCGACCTGATGCGAACGCTCCGCGTCAAGCGGGTCGCGAAGCGCGAGCACGCCGAGATCGACGAACAGCCCGCCATTGCGATATTCGGCAAGGCCGGTCAGTCCATCGATATCGCTCACCTCAAGGCCGGCGCGCTGCAGCGGTTCGATCAGCGAATAGGTCAGCCACTGCGACAGCTTGTGCAGGGGAACCAAGCCGGCCGTCGCGTCCCCGGTCTTGATCGCCGGGTACTTCCAGCAATCGCCGAGCGGGATATCGGCGAGGGAAAGCCGGGAGGGCCAGATCGGGCCGAGGTGAAGCAGCACCTCGTGCAACATCACGGGAGCCGCGATCATTCCTCTTCCCGACTGGGCGACGAGATGATCGAACAGGCCGCCCGGGCGCGACGCATCACGCTGACCGAAAATCCCCTTGCTGGAAATCATCTGCCGGCCCAGCCGCCGCAGCAAATCGGCGCGGCCTTCGAGGCCGACCAGGGGATTGTCGGCATTCACCTGAAAGCCGCGCTCCAAGGCGGAAACGGAAAATCCCGCGAGCTTGTCGGCGTCGCCACGGTAGGGATCGTTCGGATCGCTCGAAAACGTCCCGGCGGCGAACATATCGAGGCTTGCGAGCGCGAGGCCCTCGGAACGTCCGATCGCCTTGCCGCTCACATCGTCCCGATAGCGCCAGGCGGCGCCGGCGCCGGCATCGAGCAGCACGCTGACAATGGCGAGATCGAATTCGGCGCGCGCGCGGGCCGCGCGGTCCGGCCACGCCGCGGCCGCCGCGATCTGCTGCCAGCGGTCGACGCCGTCGATCGCAAAGTGACGCCAGCGCGCATGAAAGGGAATGTCAAGCGACGGGTAGTTCTTGCCGATGGTGGCGAGCACGGCGTCCGCGACGGCGTCCATGCGATCGAGATGGACCGTGAAATGCGAGAGGCCATCGCGCCGGCCGAGCTCGAGCATCTGCTTCGCGCGGCTGCGAACCGCCTGCGCCGTCAAAAGCGACAGCGCGTCCTGTTCAGTCGCCGCAGACAACGCCGTCACGTCTCAATACTTCTCCAGCGAGCGGCCGACGGTGCCGGTCAGGCCTTCGGCCGGTTGCGGCTCGATCGAGAAATAGCCGGCCGCTTTCTTGGCCGCGATCTCGACATGCGCGTCAGCCGGGATCAGGTCGTCGGGGATCGGGACGCGCTCGACAATCTCGATGCCCTGCCCGCTCAGCGCGTCATATTTCATGTCGCTCATGGAGAGGAAGCGATCGATGCGGCGCAAGCCCAGCCAATGGATCACATCCGGCATCAATTGCTGGAAGCGCGCGTCCTGCACGCCCGCGACGCATTCGGTGCGCTCGAAATAGGCCGCCGCGGCGTCGCCCTCTTCCTGGCGCTTGCGCGCATTGTAGACCAGGAATTTGGTGACCTCGCCGAGTGCACGGCCCTCTTTTCGGTTGTAGACGATGAAGCCGAGGCCGCCCGCTTGGGCGCCCGCGGCGCATTCCTCGATGCCATGGATGAGGTAGGGCCGGCAGGTGCAGATGTCGGAGCCGAACACGTCGGAGCCGTTGCATTCGTCATGCACGCGGCAGGTGATCGTGGTGCGATGGTCCGGCAGCTTGGTCACGTCGCCGAACAGATAGACCGTGGTGCCGCCGATCGGCGGCAAAAACACCTGCATGTCCGGCCGCGTGACCAATTCCGGAAACATGCCCGCGGTCTGCTCGAACAGCGTGCGGCGGAGGCTCGTCTCGGTCACGCCGAAACGCTCGGCCACGCCCGGCAGATGCCAGACCGGATCGATCGCGATCTTCACCACCGAGACGCTGCCATTGTCATGCACGACATGACCATCGGACTTCAGCCGCTTCGCCAAAATCGCCGAGCGGATTTCCGGCAGATCGAGCCGGGCGCGCGTCACCGCGATGCTCGGGCGGATGTCGACCCCTTCCGCGATCTCCTTGCCGAAATTTTCCGCGACCAGATGGCCCCAGGGATCGAGCGCGACGATGCGGCCCGGCTCGCTCCATTGCGGGAACGGGCCGACGGTTGCGGCCGGAAAAGTATTGGTGAGATCGGGCCGGCGGATCGGATCGAGCGCGCCGGCCGAGACCGCGAGCGCGCGATAGACGGCATAGGAGCCGCCATGGCTGCCGATCACGTTGCGGTCGGCCGGCCGCGACACGGTGCCGATGATCGGTCCGCGCGAGCGCGCGTCCGCCGCGCCCCAGTCGATCGGAAAGGCATGCTTGCCGCCGGGCTCGGGATGCGAGGTGAGGCGGATATGGTCGGTTCGGTTCGAGGGGCTCATGGTCCTTGGTCTCGATGGGTCCTAAAAAGCCAATGGCCCGCCTTAACCGACGGGCCTGATTTTCAGGTCGAAATGCAGGGTCAGCCTGCATGATTTGCATATCCTATAGCAAATTTATCCCTGTTGCTCTGCACAATTTATGTACTTTGCCCGAAATTTCCAGACGGAATGGGGTGGCGGGGAGGCCCATTTGAGACCAGCGCGCCATCACGCTCGGCTCCGTTGCGAGCGAAGCGAAGCATCCAGAACGTCACCGTGATGCAGCACGGATTGCTTCGTCGCTGTCCCCACGCAATGACGAGCTTCAACGTTCCCGCGGCGCGATTTCCGCCCGGGGTCTGCATCATTGGCGTCCCTCGGAAATCGGAGGGCGCAGGGAATGCCGGGCGCCGAACGCACCCGCAGCCTTGCGTGCAACTAAAAAAGCACGCAAGCAAGTCACCACAGGTACGCCGAACGATCCGGCATTCCCTGCGCGATGGTTTACGACTTATGCCGGGCTCTCCCCGGTGTCCGGGCTTGTTAGCCACCGTGGCTTGCCGTTCATCGTCGGCAAGCTTGATCCCAGCGTCGGGAGATCAGGACCACCCGGCTTTGTCGTCCGCGCTTCACGTCGCTCGTCGGGCGACGCTGTCACGTCCATCGCATCCCGCACCACGTTTCGTGACGATAGCGCATACGCCCCTCCGACGGCGCGGGATGGCCGCAACATACATCCGATTCGAACTTCCGATAAAGCGAAATATTTCGATCGACGGGCTGGACATGTCGGGCAAATCACCTGTAGGGGCGCGCCGTCATGCGCATGCTGTAGCTCGCATGAGCGATAGCGACATGCGGGGACCACCCCGGGTATCGCTCGCGCTCACCCGGGCTGCGCACCTTTACAACCCTGCCCCTGGGCGCCCACCAACAACGCCGCGGCAAGCAGAAGCCGCATCATTCCGCGGCCTGTCCTCGCGCCGCCGCGCGCTCGGCGATCAGCTTGCGCGTCAGCGGGATCAGCTCGCGGCCATAGTCGATCGCGTCGACCAGGGGATCGAAGCCGCGGATCAGGAAATGGCTGATGCCGAGATCGTAATAGTCGCCGAAGACTTCCGCGACCTGCTCGGGCGTGCCGACCAGCGCCGTGGTGTTGCTGTTGGCGCCGGTCAGCTTGGCGATCTCGGTCCACAGCCGCTTGTCGATGCGCCTGCCCTGCTCGGCCAGCGCGAGCAGCCGCTTGGCACCCGCGGTGGCGTGACCGTCCGCCGGCTTGCGATAACCGGTCCTGTCCTGCAGCGCGGTGGCGCGCTTTAGAATGCCTTCCGCCTTCGCCCAGGCCTGCTCTTCCGTCTCGGCGAGTATCGGCCGTATCGACAGGCTGAAGCGTGGCGCCGGCCGGCCATGCTTCGCCGCGGCGTCGCGCACGCGCGCGGTCTGCTCACGCACCTGGGCGTAGGATTCGCCCCACAGCGCATAGGTATCGGCATGCTTGCCCGCGACCTCGATCGCGGCATCCGAGCCGCCGCCGACAAAGGTGTAGATGCCGCCCTTCTGAACCGGCTTGATTTGCGAGAAACCTTTTTCGACCTTGTAATATTTGCCGGAGTAGTCGAACGGCTTCTCGCTCGTCCATTCCAGCCGCACGATATCGAGGAATTCGCCGGTGCGCGCGTAGCGCTCGTCCTTGTCGTCGAGCGTGTTGCCGTCCTGGCGGAGCTCGGTGGCGTTGCCGCCGGTGATGACATGCAGCGAGACGCGGCCGCCATGGAGCTGGTCGAGGGTGGCGAGCTGGCGGGCGAGCAGCGTCGGCGCGGTGAAGCCCGGCCGCTGCGCGATCATCACCTTCAGCGATTTGGTGATCTGCAGCACATGCTGGGCGACCTGCAAGGCGTCGGGAGTGGTGGAATGAAACGCCAGCAGCGCGCGGTCGAAACCGGCGAGCTCATGGGCTTTCGCCACCGTCTCGATATAGGGCGGATCGAGCACCGGCCCCGAGCGGACGATGGTCTCGGATGCATTGCTGTTGGTGATGAAGCCGATGAACTCGACCGACATGACTTGCTCCAGTCTTGGTTGATCAAAGGCCGAGCGCCAGGCGCCCGGCGGAAAGCTTGGTGGCATCGTCCTGCGGGGTATGGACGCGGCCGCAAAGAACGTCGCGGTAATGCCGTTCCAGCGGATTGGTACGCGACAGGCCGTGGTTGCTGGTCAGCGACAACGCCTCCTCCACCGAAGCCGCGGCATTGTTGGTTACCGTGAGCTTGATGATGTTAGACTCGGATGCATCGAGCTGGAAGCCGTCATCGAAGTCGCGGGCGAAACTGTCGATCAGCCGGGCATTCACCGCAAGCCGCGCCTCGATGCCGCCCACGACCTCCTGCGCGCGCGGCAACGTCGCGAGCGGCGCACCGAGATTGGCGGGAACGCGCTCATTGAGGAATTTGACCAGCCAGTCGCGGGCGGCACGGGCCACGCCGTCATAGATCGCCGCGATGAAGATCGCATGAATGGTCGACTGGGTGAAATCCGGCACCCGCCAGTCCTCCGGCTTGCGGACGTCGATCTCGTGGTCGAGCGGAAACGCCACGTCCTCGAAGATCACGTCATGGCTGCCGGAGGCGCGCAGCCCCAGATGGTTCCAGGTCTCCTCGATGCGCGTGCCCGGCAGGCCCGCGGGGACCAGAAAGGCGCCGACGCGCGGTTCCGGCTCGTCGGTCTTGGCCCAGACCGCATACCATTTCAGGATCGGCGCCCCGGTCGAATAGATCTTTCGGCCGCTCAAGCGCCAGCCGGTCTCGGTGCGCCGCGCCGTCGTGGCGGGAAGCCCGCCGCGTGCCGGCGAACCGAGCTCCGGCTCGACCCGCAGCGCATTGATGAGCGCCCTGCCTTCGACCGTCTCTTTTGCAAGCTTGCGGGCAAGGCGGCCCGGCCAGCTCGTGCTCCGCGACATCACCAAATGCTGGATGTAATGCATCGCAAGCACCAACGCGGTCGAGGGGTCGGCCTTGCCGACAATGCCGAGGACGCGCGTGGCATCGCGCGCGCCCGCGCCGATGCCGCCCAGCGCGGCCGGCACGGTCAGGGCCAGCAGGCCTGCTTCCGACAGCTCGCTGAAATTCTCGAAGGGAAAGCTCGCCTCGCAATCATGCAGTGGCGCGCGCTCGGCAAAGCGGGCGGCAAGCAGCGTGGCACGTTCGAACGCATCCGGTCGGCCCGGCTCGGCGCGCTCGCGCGCCGCGGTGGCGCCGCCCCTCACCACGTCGCGTCCAGGCCGAGCAGCCCGAGAATCATCCGGCGCAGATCCGCCAGATAGGGATCGCCGCGGTGGCGCGGATAGGGGCGATCGACGGCGATATCCGCCTTGATGCGCGCCGGCCGCTCGCTCAGCACGATGACGCGGCCTGCGAGGAACAGCGCCTCTTCGGCATCATGCGTCACCAGCAGCGTGGTGAATCCCTTGCGCTGCCAGAGCGAGACGAGCTCCGCCTGCATGGTGATGCGCGTCAGAGAATCGAGCTTGCCGAGCGGCTCATCGAGCACCAGCACTTTCGGGTCGTTCACCAGCGCCCGCGCCAGCGCCGCGCGCTGCGCCATGCCGCCGGACAATTGATGCGGATAGGCGTTGCGGAAGGCGGACAATCCGACCAGCGCGATGGCCTCGTCGACCCGTCGGCGATGCCGTTTCAAAATGCCCTGCGCTTCCAGCCCGAGCGCCACATTGTCCCACACCGTTCGCCATGGAAACAGCGTCGGATCCTGGAACACGACCACGCGCGAGGGATGCGGCCCGCGAATGGTGATGTCGTCCTCCCGCAATGCGCCCGACCGCGGCGGTTCGAGGCCCGCGACGAGGCGCAGCAGCGTGGACTTGCCACAGCCGGAGGGCCCGAGCAAAGCGACGAACTCGCCGGGCTCGATCAGGAGGTTCACATCTTCGAGCACCGGCAGCATTGCGCCATCGATGTCGAAGGCGTGGCTGACATGGGCGATGTCGAGCGCGGCGCCGGCCCGGGCGGCCGGTTCGGCAAGCGCGAGCGCTACCATTTGACCACCCCCTTCTGCCAGACCAGCAGCCGATCGCGGGCGCGAAACAGTAGCGTGATCGCGCCCGAGCAGAGCAGCGACATCACGATCAGCGCGGCATACATGTTGGCATAGGCGGCCCAGCCCTGCGCCCATTGCAGATACCAGCCGAGCCCCGCCTTGACGCCGATCATCTCGGCGACCACCAGTACCGCAAAGGACGCGCCGAGGCCCATGAACAGGCCGACAAAGACGTGCGGCAGCGCCGCCGGGATCGCGACCTTGGTGACCAGGAACGAGGGTTTTGCGCCGAGCGTGCGGGCGACATCATAATAGGCGTTGCTGACGCTCGCGACGCCCGACCAGGTCAGCACGGTCACGGGAAAAGCGGTCGCAAGCGCGATCAGGAAGGTCGAGGCGCTCCAGCTCGACGGGAAGGTGAAGAAGGCGACCGGCAGCCAGGCGGTGGCCGGCAACGGCCCGATGAAGCGCAGCACCGGATGCACCCAATAGCCGACGCTGCGCGACCAGCCGATCGACACGCCGGTGAGGAAGCCCGCCCCGGCACCGATCAGATAGCCGCCGAGCTGCAGCTTGACGGAGGCGATGACGCTGTCGAGCAGCTTTGGCAGGTCGTCGGTATAGACCTCGATGATGGCTTGCGGCGGCGGAAAGAACGGCAGCGGCAGCCACGCGAATTTCGCCGTCGCGAGCTCCCAGAGCGTCAGGACAAGACCGAGTGCCGACAGCCATGGCGCGCGCTGACGCAACGCCGCGCCGAGGCGGCCAAGCCGATCGGCGCCGAGGGTGCCGACGATCAGAAAAGCGGCGATCACGAAGGCGCTGATGCCGAGCGCTTGGGTCCGCGACCAGTCGCCGACATCTTCCCAGACCAGGCAGGACAGGCCGAACGCGATCCAGGCCATGCCGGCGACAAACCCGGCCGCCGAGGCGCGCAGGCGGGCGCGCGGCTGCGCGACCGGCACTTGCCTTGCGGCGGCGCCGTCGGTCTCAGACAGAGAATACGTCGACATAGATACGCTCCGCGAATTTGGCAGTATTGGTCGACGGCTTGAACACTGAAATCACCTTGAGATCGTCCGCATAGGCTTCGAGCTCGCGCTTCAGCACCTCGCCGACCGGGTGATGATGATGCGTGTGATAGCGAACCATGCCTTCGATGTCGGCCAGCGTTGCCGCCTTCGGCGCATAGGGCTGGAAGGATTTTGCCGCCACTTCCGGATTCTGCGCGGTGAACATCGCGGCATCGAGCAGCGCCTGCGTCAGGGCCCTCGCCACCTGCGGCTCCTCGCGCACCAAGGAGCCGCGCAGGCCGACGATGCAGCAGCTCTTGTCGCGGTATTCGCCCTCGAGGTTGGAGGCGACTTCCTTGTAGGCGCCGTCTTTCAGCCAGAGATAGGCGAGCGGGTCCGATGCCAGGAAGGCCTGCACCTCGCCCTTGTCCGCGGCGACATTGACGACATTGCCCGGATAGGCGCGCCAATCGACATCCTTGATCGGGTCGATGCCGAGCTTGGCGAGCTGGATCGAGAAGAAGTTCTTGTCAGGCCCGGCGAGATCGCCGACCGCGAGGGTCCTGCCCTTGAGATCGGCGAGCTTCTCGACGCCCGAGCCCACCCGCGTCAGCACGCGCATGCAGCCGCCATGGGTGCCGGCGGCGATCTTGACGTCAAACCCCTGCTCCAGCGGCTTCAGCCAGCGCAGCGCCATGCCAAGCCCCGCGTCGCTCTTGCCGGTTGCGATCGCTTCCAGCAACTGGTCGGTCGAGCCCGAATAATTGATCAGCTCGACCTCGAGATTCTGCTTCTGGAAGAAACCGTGGTCGATCGCCACCGGCAGTGGCGTCAGGCAGACCGCGCCTGCGTTCCACGACAGTTTCAGCTTGCGCGGCGCGCCGGTCAGCGGCGGCGCATCCGATGAGGCCTTGCAGAGCGGGAACTGCGCGAAATCGATGCCGCGCGGGGTGAAGGCCTGCGCACCGATGGCGCCGGCCGGACCGGCCAAGGCGGCCGCAAGGCCCGCGCGCAGCAGGGTTCGGCGATCGAAAGCCGAGCGGCTGTGGTTATCGTCACCAGACATGGGAGGCACCTCACATTGGCGTTTCACGTCGCGTCTCACATTCGCGTCGCACGTTGTGCAAAGCCGGGCCGCGCCAAGCCCGGCTGCGCACAGCTCCGCGCTGTCGGCGCCTTGCCGCTAGAATTCGACCCACAAAATGATGCGGTGCGATCGTGCGCACGTCAATGAAATGGAATTTCGAATGTGACGCGCATGCAGGTGGCGTCTGCCTCTTCACGCGCCCGCGACGATGAAAGGATTTTTCGCATCGTTCGTTGCTGTAGCGCGTTGCCGCAGCATTCGGCGGCGATGTTTTTCATCACATGCATCGCGTGCGCATATCGCCTTCTCATCCACGCGCACTGGACGAAACGTTCGTTGCCCGCACATTCGAGAAAACGAATTGTCATTTCATTGACGGCCATGCCGCCTTCCCTAGACTCTGGCCATGCCGCAGCGGCCGCGCCCCATCTTCATCCTGAACCTGTTCGAGGGCACTGATCTGGCCTTCGAAGCGGACAGCCAGGAAAGCGCCGAAGGACTTTGCCGGACCTCCTGGTTCGTGCAGGCCCTCGATCGGTTTCGCGCGGATAAGAGAGGGTCGGCGAGCAGTCCTTGTTACCGGACGCGGCCGGCCACGGATGCCGAAGCCGCGATGTACCGGCAGGTCGCCGACGAATTTGCGGAATGCGGACGGAGCCTCTTCGTCGCCAATCTGGGCGATCTCGGCGGGACCACCAAATAGCGGCACCAGCAGGTAAAACGGCCGGTTCAGACCCAATCGCGGTCTCCAGCCTGCTGACGCCCCGCTCCATTTGTGGCACAACCGGCGTTAGCGCTCCCGCCATCCAGCCGAGTAGGACATGCCCGCGCCAAAGCCGCCTGCGTTCGAAACGTTGAGCCTGCATGCAGGCCAGCACCCGGATCCCGCAACCGGCGCCCGCGCGGTGCCGATCTATCAGACCACATCCTATGTGTTCCAGGACTCCGACCACGCCGCGGCGCTGTTCAACCTGGAGCGGGCCGGGCATATCTATACCCGCATCTCCAACCCGACGACGGCGGTGCTGGAGGAGCGGCTGGCGGCGCTGGAAAACGGCGTCGGCGCGATCGCGGCCGCGAGCGGCATGGCGGCGATGCATCTGGCCATCGCCACCCTGCTCAATGCCGGCGACCATATCGTGGCGTCGGCCTCGCTTTATGGCGGCACCGTCAACCTGCTCGCGCACACGCTGCCCCGTTTCGGCATCGGCACGACCTTCGTGAAGCCGCGCGATCTTCCCGCCTTCCGCGCCTCGATCAGGCCCAACACCCGGCTGGTGATCGCCGAGACCATCGGCAATCCCGGCCTCGAAGTGCTCGACATTCCCGCGCTCGCCGCCATCGTGCATGAGGCGAAGATTCCGCTGCTTGTCGACAACACCTTTGCGACGCCCTATCTGTCGCGTCCGGCCGACCATGGCGCCGATATCGTGATGCATTCGGTGACCAAATGGCTCGGCGGCCACGGTATTGCGATCGGCGGCGCCATCATCGATGCCGGGAATTTCGACTGGCGCGCGTCCGGCAAATTCCCTGTCCTGACCGAACCCTATGCCGGCTATCACGGCATCGTCTTCGACGAGCAGTTCGGGCCGGGCGCCTTCATCATGCGGGCGCGCACCGAAGGCCTGCGCGATTTCGGCGCCTGTCTGTCGCCGACCAATGCGTTCCAGCTGCTGCAGGGAATCGAGACCCTGCCGGTGCGCATGGACCGCCACATGCAGAACACGCGATCCGTGCTCGACTTCCTGAAGACGAACAAGGCGGTCGAATGGGTGCTGCATCCCTCGCTGGACGATCATGCCGACCATGCGCTCGCCAAGCGGCTGCTGCCGCGCGGCGCGGGCTCGATCATCTCCTTCGGCATCAAGGGCGGCCGCGCCGCGGGGCGCAAGTTCATCGAGTCGCTGAAGATGATCAGCCATCTCGCCAATGTCGGCGACGCCAAGACCCTGGTGATCCACCCGGCGAGCACGACCCATCAGCAGATGGACGCGGCGCAGTTGAAGGCGGCCGGAATCGGCGAGGAACTGGTGCGGCTCTCGATCGGCATCGAAGCGGCGGCCGACATCACCGACGATCTCGGCTCGGCACTGCGCGCATCGCAAAGGACCTAAGGCC
>JAFAUV010000233.1 GCA_019243075.1 Bradyrhizobium sp. | reverse complement strand
CGATGACGCGCGGCTCCTCCTCCACCGTGACGACGCGCGCTGCCAGGATATTGCCGCGCTCGCGCAAACCGCCGTAGCTGACCGAGCCGATGCCGCCTGATCCGCCGGCCACGAAGCCGCCGATGGTGGCGCTGCGCCTGGTGGAGGGATGCATGCGAAGCTCGAACCCCTGCGCTTGCGTCTCGGCATCGATGACGTTCAGTTTTGCTCCCGCGCCGACGCGCAAGCTGCCCGGCCTGATCCATTCGATGGCCGCCAGCGCCGTGATGTCGAGCAGAACGCCGCCTTCGAGCGGCACCGCCTGCCCGTAATTGCCGGTGCCGCCTGCCCGCACCGTGATCGGGACGCGATGGCGCGCGCAGGCGGCCGCGGTGCGGATGACGTCATGCTCGTTGCGGGGAGCGACGATCAGATCGGCCGATTTGCCGTCGAGCTGCTCGTTCAGGACAGGGCTGTACCAGAAGAAATCGCGCGAGCGACGGCGCACGACCTTCGGATCGGTGACGAGGGGGATATCGCCGAGATCGGCGATCAGCTTGTCCAGCGCGTTGGAAGGATCATCCACGTGAAGTCACTCCTCGCGCGAGCGCTGAAGTGATGGCGGCGGACCTGACCACGAAACCGAAGCACTGCCGGACATTGTAGAGGGTGGCCGCCATGCAGTAGTCCGGCGAGGTCGTGGCCGCGCAATCCTCGACGAGCATGCAGTCATAGCCGCGAAAATTGGCCTCCTGCAGCGTGCACAGCACGCACTGGTCGGCATTCACGCCGGCGAACAGCAAGGTGGTCACGCCGAGGTTGCGCAGGATGCTGTCGAGCTCGGTGTCCTGAAACCCCGACATCCGGTATTTCGCAACATGGATATCCGAAGCCGAGGGCGTCAATTCGTCCACGATGGCCGCCGACCAACTGCCGCGCTCCAGCACCCTTGCCCCCGAGCCCGGCAGAGCGTCGCCGAGCCCGACGCCGACCCCGCTCGGCTTGTAGACATGCAACAGTGCCGGGCTGAGATTGAGGCGGTCCGGCCGATTGCCCCAATTGAGCCAGATCACCGATACGTCGTGGTCGCGCAGCGGCGGCAGCAGAAGCTGCAGCGGCGCGATCGGTCTGCGCGCCGGCGCGACGTCGACGCCGATATGCGCGAGCCAACCGTCGCGATGGCAGAAATCGTTCTGCATGTCGACGATGATGATGGCGGTGCGGGCAAGATCGAGCGTGACCTTCTTGCCTTCCGTCTGCACCGTGATCCGCCGCGGCTCGATCGGCGGCCGCACCAGGTCGGCGGCGGTATCGGAAACCATCCACCGATTGCGCGCGTTCGGGCCGAGCGGCCGCAATCCCTCCTCGTCATGATGGCGGCGCGTCACGGCGTCCATGCTCACATCCCCTGAAGGACAGCCACGTCCTCGGCATCGAGCTCGACGGGATCGCCGCCGCGGATCAGCTCGGCAAAGCCCTCGTTCGGCGTCATCACGGTCAGGGTGTAGAGCTTGCTGGCACCCGTGTTCTCGATCACATGCTCAGAGCCCGGATGCAGCAACAGCGAATCGCCCTTGCGGATCGGCACCGTCCTGCCATCGCAGCGAGCCACCCCCTCGCCATGCAAGACGTGGAAGAATTCGTGCGCGGCCGCATGCTCGTTCGGCGGCGTCGCGCCGCCCGGCTTGAAAATCTCGATGACGAAGATGTTGTCGATCGCATCGGTCATTCGATCGAACAGCATCACGAAATAGTTGGTGTCTCTCGGCGAAATCCGGAATGCCTTGGCCCGCTCGAGCTGGGCGACGCTGAATGGCATGCGAGTCTCCTTCTCCGTGTCGGTCACGGCCTGTCGAACGCGGTCGATGCCGCCAGTCGCGACAACGGATAGTCGCTGATCTCGCCAACGAGGCGCGCAAGGCCCCTGGCGGCGCGCTCGACCAGCTCCTTGCCAAGCTCCGCCGTCGCCGCCGCGGCGTTGCCGCAGGCGCCTTTTGGATTGAGATCCTGCGCCTGCCAGCCGAAATAGGCGGCACCGCGGCCCAGCAATTCGGCATCGCGCTCGATCTCGGCCGCAACCGAGGTGAAATTCTCCGCGAGCTCCATGTCGACGAGTTCGGGATGCAGATGCAGCATCATGCTGGTCTCGATTCCGCCGCCATGGATGCCATGCTTGATCTCGGCCGCCTCGAACAGGTCGCCGATTTCGGCGAGCTGCGGCCACATCGTGGTCAGCGCCAACATCTCGCATTTGACGCGCAGGTCGCGGCAAACGATCTCGAGCAGTTGCGGCTGGCCGCCATGCGAATTGAAGAACAGAATCCTGCGCAAGCCGGCGCGATGCACGCATTCGCCGAGCTCGTACCAGACCCGCGCAAGCGTCTGATGCGACAGCGTCAGCGTGCCGGGAAACGAAACATGCTCGTCCGATTTTCCGACCGGCGTCATCGGCAGCACCAGCGCCGGACAGTCCGGCGGCATCAGCTCGATGGCGCGGGCCACGATGCCGGCATTGATAGCCGCGTCGACACGGACCGGCAGATGTGGCCCGTGCTGCTCGACGGCGGCGACCGGAACGATGGCAACCAGCCGTTCGGGATCGAGGGCGGCAAACTCGCGCGTCGTGAGATCCCACCAATGGCGAGATGTGAGGGCCATCCGTGAACCGAAATAGCAAGGGGCATTCGCCCGCGAATTGTCGCGGCTTCGGTGGATGTTGCATGCCCCCTGCATCGCTTGAAAGCGCTTTGATTCGGCAGACCCGTTGCCTTTTGGGCAACATGCGGCCATCCTGATATCGGCGCGTTCGCTACACCACAGCGGAAACAGGATGCTGCACAGC